>JAGNNA010000225.1 GCA_017990895.1 Reyranella sp. | reverse complement strand
ATCCGCTTCTGGGACTATCTCGGCGACCGCCTCCGCATCCCCGGCGCACCCACCATTCCCGCCTTGGATCACCTCATCCGCCAAGCCGCCCTCGCGTAGAGCCGCCCGGCCTTTTGCTCCGGCTACGAATCCGCCGATGCACGCTCCATGCACAACGTATGCACGACCCATATGCCAAGCAAAAGAGTCAGAATTGAATCGTTAATGCAGGCGCGAGGCGTTCGGGCGGAGGCCGCATCAGGGATTGCGCCGCTCGGCGAAGAAGGCGCGGAGCAGGGCGGCGGACTCGGTCTCCATCACGCCGGCGACGATTTCCGGGCGCCAGTGGGTCTGGGGGTGGTCGAAGACGCGGGCGCCGTGCTCGACGCCGCCGGACTTCGGGTCGGGCGCGCCATAGACGACGCGGGCGATGCGGGCCGCGGCGATGGCGGCGGCGCACATGGCGCAGGGTTCGAGCGTCACGTAAAGAACCGCGCCGGGCAACCGCTCGGAGCCGGCGGCGGCGCAGGCGGCGCGGATGGCGAGGATCTCGGCGTGGGCGGTCGGGTCGGCGCGCTCGCGGGTGCGGTTGCCCTCCCGGGCGAGCAGGTTTCCGGCCGGGCCGGCGATCACGGCCCCGACCGGCGTCTCGGCCCGGCGGCCGGCGGCGCGGGCCTCGGCGAGCGCGATCTCCATGAGCGGGGCGAACCGGGTCATGCAGTCATTTGCCGCGCCCCGGGGGGCGCGGCAAGGGGCCCGCCGTCGCGGGGACGGCGGGCCGGGAGCGTCAGATGAAGTCGAGAGTCACGTTCTCGAAGTTCACCGCCGTGAAGTTGAAGGCGCCGGAATTGACCACGCCGCCGTCGTTCAAGACCAGATCGTCGATCTCGGTCTGCGCCGCGAGGTACTCGGCGTTGGTCAGCCTCAGGACCAGCGTGTCGTTGTGCGCGCCGCCGTCGAGGATGATCCCCGTCGCCGGATCCATCGACGACGACACGGTGATCGTGTCGTTTCCACCCAGGGTCTCGATCCTGGCGATGCCGATGAGGTCGGTGCCCGAGAAGTCCCAGGTGTCGTGCGACGAACTGCTGCCGAGGATGGCGACGTTGGCGTGGCCGTCGGCATCGATGACATCGACGCTTTTGGCGCCGACGTAGCTCGCGCCGATGCCGATCTGCGTGCCGGCGTCCTCGGCGCGGATGATGTGCTCGGCCCCCGCGGTGTTGTCGAAGAAGCTGTCGTTGCCGCCGTTGTCCGCTGACGAGGCGAGCAGGATGGTGTCCTCGTCGCCGAAGTGGAACTCGTCGTTGCCCTTGCCGCCGCGGTAGGCCTGGTCCGCGGTGACGTTCGAGGTGTGGATGATGTTGTTGGCGGCGCCGCCGTAGACCTCGGCGATGCCCGTCAACTTCACGTTCGACAGGTTGAGCGTGACATGCGTGCTGTTGCTGCCGACCAGCCGCACGCCGGCAAAGCCGTTGCCGCTGATTTCCTCGATGGCGGTGAGCGCGTTGACCAAGATGTCGGCGCCGTCGCCCGAGACGATGGTGTCGTAGCCGCTCCCGCCGTTATACGCGTCGCCGTAAACCGAGGTCGGGTTGTTTGCGACAAAGGTGTCGTCGCCGCCGCCGCCGTTCATGGTGTCCGTGCCGGCGCCGCCGTCGATGAAGTCGGCGTTGTCGCCGCCGGTGATGATGTCGTCGCCGCCAAGGCCGAAGATCGCCCAGGACTCGCCGATCTTGGCCAGCGGCACGCTCAGCACCGGCGTGTGCACGCCGTTCTGGTGGTTCGCGGTGCCGAACAGGATGTTGAGCGGCTGGAAGCTGCCCCCCACCTCGACCGCGACCGCGAAGCTCTCCCAGCCCTGCGCCGTCAGCTGGACGCCCGCAGCGTTCAGCGTGCCGTTCAGGCCGGCGCCCGGGACCAGCGCGGCGATCTGAGCGAGCAGCGTCGCGTTGCCGGCCTGCGCCGCCGTCAGCGAGATGGTCAGCTTGTCGCTGCCACCAGCGCCGCCGTCGTAGGTGATGTGGTTGCCCGACGCCAGCGCGGTCTGCACCTTGTCGTTGCCGCCGCCGACCGAGACCGTGGCGATGTTCCTGAGTTCGGTGCCGGAGAGGTCCCAGAGGTCGTGTGAGCCGGACGAGCCGACGATGGAGGCGTTCGCCTTGCCGGTCGCGTCGATTACATCGACGCTCTTGGCGCCGCCGTAGTCCGTGCTGATCCCGACCTGGGTGTTGGCGTCCTCGACGATGACCGTGTGGTCGGCGCCGTCGGTGTTGCCGGCGAAGATGTCGAAGCCGCTGTTGTCGGCGGCGGAGACCAGCAGCCGCGTGTCCTGAGACCCGAGACGGAAGGTATCGTGGCCGACGCCGCCGCGATAGGCTTGGCCGTCCACGGCGTTGCTGTCGTTCGAGGTCCAGATCGTGTCGTTGCCGCCGGCGGTCGCGACCTCCTTGATGCCGATCAGCTTCGTGCCGGAGAGATCCCAGTTGTCGTGCGTGCCCGACCAGCCGACGACGGTGACGTTGGCCTTGCCGTTGCCGTCGATGATGTCGACGCTGTTCGTGCCGCCGTAGGGGTTGGCGTTGGAATGGCCGATGCCGATCTGGGTCCCCGCCGTCTCGGCGACGATCCGGTGCTCCGCGCCAGGGGTGTTGCCCGAGAAGAGGTCGAAGCCGTGACTTGCGCCCGATACCAGCAGCTTGCTGTCGGCGGACCCGAGCACGAACGCGTCGTTGCCGATGCCGCCCCGGTAGGCTTGGCCGACGGTGTGGTTCGAGGTGGAGATGACGTCGTCGCCGCCCAGCGCGTCCACCACGCCGATGCCCGTGAACGCGACGTTCGAGAAGTCGAGCGTCTGGTGGTTGCCGGTGCCGACCACGTTCACGCTCACCTTGCCGTTGGCGCTGATCTCCTCGATGCCGGCGATGCCGGGGTCGAGGATCGAACCGGCGATGCCGATGCTGACGCCGCTCGCGGTCGCGAGGATGCGGTCGGTGTCGCTCGCCGGGCCGGTGTCGTTGAAGATGTCCGCGCCGTGCCCGAGGCCGACGAGGTAGTCGTCCGAGCCGCCGGCGCCGTTCATCCTGTCGTCGCCGGTGTTGCCGATGAGGACGTTCTTCTGGGCGGAGCCGGTGATCTTGTCGCCGCCGCCGGCGCCGTCGATCCTGAAGTGGTTGACGATCATGCCGGAGAAGTCGAGCGTGTCGTGGTCCGCGGTGGCGAGGATGGTGTTGTAGGCGATCTGGCCGTCGCCGCCGTCGATCTCCTGGATGTTGACGAGGTTGCCCATGGTCTTGGTGACGCGCAGCACGTCGTAGGACCCGCCGCCGACGATCCTGTTGTATCCGGCCCCGCCGTCGTACTGGTCGACGCCGTTGGTGTCGCCGCCGGTGATCAGGTAGAAGATGTCGTCCAGGTTGCCGCCCTTGAGCGTGTCGTTGCCCTCGCCGCCGCGGATCTGGTTGGCGGAGTCGAGCGAGCCGGTGATGACGTCGTTGCCCTTGCCGCCATCGATCACGAAGTTTCTGATCACATAGTTCGAGAAATTGAGTGTGTCGTTCCCCGTCGTCGCCAGGATGGTATTGCGGTTCAGCGTGTCATCGCCGCCGTCGAGTTCCGCGATGCTGACGAGGTTCGCCAGGTTGTTGGTGACATGCAGCACGTCGGCGGCCCATCCGCCGAGGATCGTGTCGCGGCCGTCCTTGCCGTCGTAGGTGTCATGGCCGTTGTTGTCGCCGGAACCGCCGGTGATCAGGGTGAAGGTGTCGTTGAAGTCCGTGCCTTCGAGATGTGTGTTCGCGGGGGTGTTCGGAATGATGGCCATCGTGATTTCCTTTCAAACAGTGCAGGCGCAGGCGATCGACCGCAGCAGTAGCGGCTGCGTTGGGAGACAGCGGTTCGGGGACGTCAGAGCACAGGGCACCGCCCGGAGAATCCGGTTGGCGGCCGCGCATTCGGGCCGTCCAGATACGCGTCCGCCAGCGCGTCAGTGAATGCTGCGCCGGCCCGGACAGGCGTTTCGCCTGTGTGAGTCTGCCCCCTCCCCCGAGATCAGGACAGTTTAATACATCGTTTATAGTTGCGACGACAAGCCTCTTGTGGCTTCGGCAAGTCGATGGTCGCAGAACTGGTTAATGTCGTTGATGGGCAATGACCTCCCGCGGGATGCTCGCACCGGGTCTGGGCATTCCCGACGGCAATCCTGCGGAGCGGAGGCGGTCAGTGCGGCAAGCATCGAGCCCCACGCCGTCGGCCGGCGCCGCGACCCGGCGAGCGCGTTCTCCATGAGCGGGCGCAGCGTGTCATGGAGCCATCGGCCGCGCCCGGGGGGGGGGGGGGGGCGCGGCAAGGGCCGCCGTCGCGTCGACGGCGGCCGGGAGGGCTCAGATGAAGTCGAGAGTCACGTTCTCGAAGTTCACCGCCGAGAAGTTGAAGGCGCCGGAATTGACCACGCCGCCGTCGCTCAAGACCAACGCGTCGATCTCGGTCTGCGCCGCGAGGTACTCGGCGTTGCTCAGCCTCAGGACCAGCGTGTCGGTCTGCGTGCCGCCGTCGAGGATGATCTGGGTCGCCGGGTCCATCGACGCCGACACGGTGAGCTTGTCGCCGCCGCCCAGGGTCTCGATCCTGGCGATGCCGATGAGATCGGCGCCCGAGAAGTCCCAGATGTTGTGCGCCGAACTGCTGCCGAGGATGGCGACGTTGGCGTGGCCGTCGGCGTCGATGACATCGACGCTGTTGGCGCCGCCGTAGCTCGTGCCGATGCCGATCTGCGTGCCGTCGTCCTCGGCGCGGATGATGTGCTCGGCCCCTGCGGTGTTGTCGAAGAAGCTGTCGTTGCCGCCGTTGTCCGCCGAAGAGGCGAGCAGGATGGTGTCCACGTCGCCGAAGTGGAAGATGTCGTTGCCCGTGCCGCCGCGATAGGCTTGGCCGGCGGTGAGGTTCGAGGTGTGGATGGTGTCGCCGCCGCCGCCGGTCGCGACCTCGGCGATGCCGATGAGCAGGGTCTCGGAAAGATCCCAGACGTCGTGGGAGCTGCTCGAGCCGACGACGGTGACGTTGGCGTAGCCCTTGCCGTCGATGATGTCGACGCTGGCCGTGCCGCCGTACGAGGCGCCGATGCCGACCTGGGTGTTGGCGTCCTCTACGATGATGGTGTGGAGGGCGCCCGCCGTGTTGCCGGCGAAGGT
This sequence comes from Reyranella sp., assembly GCA_017990895.1. Taxonomy (GTDB): domain Bacteria; phylum Pseudomonadota; class Alphaproteobacteria; order Reyranellales; family Reyranellaceae; genus Reyranella. The sequence goes on along the minus strand of JAGNNA010000225.1, from coordinate 3,061 downwards.
GTCGAACCCGCTGTCGTTCGAGGAGACGAGGAGCCGGGTGTCCTGGGAGCCGAAGGTGAAGGCGTCGTTGCCCTGACCGCCGCGATAGGCCTGGCCGCCGACCGCGTCGCTGAAGTCCGAGACGCGGATCTTGTCGTTGCCGACGCCGGTCGCCACCTCGGCGATGCCGAGGAGTCGGGTCGCGGAGAGATCCCAGACGTCGTGGGAGGTGCTCAAGCCGACGACGGCGACGTTGGACTTGCCGTCGCCGTCGATGATGTCGACGTCGTTCGCATACTCCGTGCCGATGCCGATCTGCGTCGCGGCGGTCTCGGCGACGATCCGGTGCGTCGCGCCGGCGGTGTTGCCGGAGAAGATGTCGAAGCCCTGGTTGACGCCCGACACCAGCAGCTTGCTGTCCTTGGACCCGAGAATGAACGTGTCGTTGCCTGTGCCGCCGCGATAGGCCTGGCCGGCGGTGAGGTTCGAGGTGTAGATGGTATCGGTGCCGCCGAGGGCGTCCACCACGCCTATGCCGGTGAAAGCGACGTTCGAGAAGTTCAGCGTCTGGTGGTTGGCGGCGCCGACCACGTTGACGCCCGACTTGCCGTTGGCGCTGATCCTCTCGATGCCCGCTATGGCGGATATGCCGATGCTGACGCCGTTCTGGATCGCGACGATGCAGTCGACGCCGGAGGCGCCGGTGTCGTTGAACGTGTCCTCGCCGTGCCCGAGGCCGACGTGGTAGATGTCCGAGCCGCCGGCGCCGTCCATCGTGTCGTCGCCGGTGTTGCCGATGATGACGTTCTTCTGGGCGGAGCCGGTAATCTTGTCGTCGCCGCCGGCGCCGTCGATCTTGAAACGATTTACCTTCATGCCGGAGAAGTCGAGCGTGTCGTGATCGGCGGTGGCGAGGATGGTGTTCTTGGCGAACCCGCCGCCGCCGCCGTCGAGTTCCTCGATGCTGACGAGATTTGCGAGGTTGTTGGCGACGCGCAGCACGTCATAGGACTTGCCGCCGAGGATCCTGTCATGGCCGGCGAGGCCGTCGAAATGGTCGAAGCCGTTGTTGTCGCCCGGAATCGGGTTCGAACCGATGCCGGTGATCAGCTTGAAGGTGTCCTTGGATGATGTGCCGACCAGGAGCTCGTCCCATGGTCTGTTCGGAATGATGGCCATTGTGACTTCCTTCTTCCACAGCGCAAAATCAGGAGGCCAGCCGCAGCCGCCGTGGGCGCGCCTGGAGACAAATGTGATCTTGTCAGCGCGCCAGCAAAGGCTGCGCCGACGCACACGGTCGGATCGCTATGGCGTTCTGCCCCCCCCGAGATCAGAACAGATTAATAGATTGTTTAAAGTTGCGACGGCAATTCCGAAATGGCCTCGGCCGTCGATGCATCGCCGATCTGGTTAACACCTTTGACGAGTAATGGCTCCCCGCGGGGCGCCCGCACCGGGGTCCGGGCAGGGCTGCCCGGACCCCTAGGGCGCAGCGGTCAGTCGTCCTTCCACTTCGTCTGGGCGATCTCGCTGATCGTCATGCCCTGGGCCTCGTTGTAGGTGAGGCCCGAGCCGGAAAGCAGCTGCTGCACCGCCGCCTGGCTGTAGCGGCCCGAGTTGACGGCCTCGGAAAGGGTTTCGGCCGAAGCCGCGCCGCCGAGGGCGAGAAGCGCCGCTCCGAGGATCAGGGACGAACGGGTCATTGCGAATATCCTTCAGTCAAGAAACGAAACCGTTTCGTTTCGATTCGCAATCTGGCGATCCGGGCCCCATATGTCAACCGAAACTGAACCGTTCCGTTCACGAGATTGCGAGCGTGGACGGAAGGATGCGCTGCTGGTAGTTTGGGGCGGAGAGCCGGGAGGATGTCGGTGGAAAGCCGGAGCGTCGACGAGTCGAGGGAAGCGGAGTCGGCGGAGCCGGGCGCGGTTCCGGCGCGCGAGCGCGCGGAGCGCAAGCTGGCGCAGGTGCTGGCGGGGGCGCGGCAGGTGATCCTCGCGAACGGGTTCCAGGCGGCGAGCGTCGACGACATCGCCCGCGCGGCGGGCGTGTCGAAGGCGACGCTCTACCGCTACTTCCCGGACAAGGCCGCGCTCTTCGCGGCGGTCATGGCGGGCGACTGCGCCTGGAAGCGCGAGATCCCGGTCGAGACCGAGGGGCGGCCGCTGGCGGAGATCCTCGCGGACTTCGCGCGGTGGATCACGGAACAGGCGTTCTCGGCCGAGGGGCAGAACGCCTTCCGGGTGGCGCTGGCGGAGTCGGAGCGGTTTCCGATCCTCGGCGAGGGGTTCTATTGCAAGATCGACTCGGCCGGGCGCTGGCTGATGCCGGTGCTGGAGGCGGCGGCGGGACGGGGGGAGATCGAACTCGACGATCCCGACCTCGCGGCGCGGCGGTTCCTGTCGCTGTGCCGGGGCGACCTGTTCCTGCGGCGGCTGTTCTGCGGGGCGGCGGCGGTCGGCGAGGCGAGCATCGAACGCCACGTCGCCGAGGCGGTCGAGGGCTTCCTGCGCATCTATCGGCCGCCAGCGTGAACGACGTTTCCGAGCGGATCGCCAAGCGGCTCGCCCGCGCCGGCATCGCCTCGCGCCGGCAAGCCGAGGCGATGATCGCCGAGGGCCGCGTCGCGGTGAACGGCCGGCGGATCGACACGCCGGCGCTGAACGTCACCGCCGCCGACCGGATCGCCGTCGACGGCAGGCCGCTGGCCGAGCCGGAGCCGGCGCGGCTGTGGCGCTACCACAAGCCCGCGGGGCTGGTGACGACAGCCGCCGACGAGAAGGGGCGCGACACGGTTTTCGCCAACCTTCCCAGCGACATGCCGCGCGTGGTCAGCGTCGGGCGGCTCGACCTCGCCTCGGAGGGGCTGCTGCTCCTGACCAACGACGGCGCGCTCAAGCGGCGGCTGGAGCTGCCCTCGACCGGCTGGCTGCGGCGCTATCGGGTGCGCGCCCGCGGCGCGCTGGACGAGGCGGCGCTGGCGCCGTTGCGCAAGGGGCTGGTGCTCGGGGGCGAGCGGGTCGCGCCGATGATGGTCGAGGTCGACCGCCAGCAGGGCGCCAATGTCTGGCTGACGGTCGGG
>JAGNNA010000224.1 GCA_017990895.1 Reyranella sp. | reverse complement strand
GTTCGGGACGGGCTTCGACCTCGGGGCGCGGCTCGCGCGCGGGACGTGTTTCGACCTCGGGGCGTGGCTCGCGCGGAGGACGGCTGCTGGAGCTGGAGCTGCGGCTACGACTGCTGCTGCTCGAACTGCTCCGGCCGCGACTGCGCCCACGACGGCGTCCGTCGGACGGTTCGAAGGCGACGGTCTGCACGCCCGGAACCTCGACGCGCGGGATCTCCGTGCCGATGAGCTTCTCGATCGCCTCGACGAGGGGGCCTTCGTCTGGCGAGGCCAAAGTGAAGGAATGGCCTGTCAGGCCAGCGCGGCCGGTGCGGCCAATGCGATGGACGTAGTCCTCGGGCGAGAAGGGAACGTCGAAGTTGAACACGTGGCTCATCGCCACGATGTCGAGGCCGCGGGCGGCGACGTCGGAGGCGACGAGGATCTGGATCTCGCCCTGCTTGAACTTCTCCAGCGTCTCCATGCGCGCGGGCTGGCTCATGTCGCCATGCAGTGCGCCGGCGTTGAAGCCGTGCTTCTTCAGCGAGCCCTGGAGGATCGCCACGTCCCTCTTGCGGTTGCAGAAGACGATGGCGTTCTTGATGTCCTGGTCCTTGATCAGGCTGCGCAGTGCGTCCCGCTTGTCCTCTTCCGGCACGACCGCCAGGCCCTGCACGATGTTCTTGGAGGCCGAGGCCGGCGCCGAAACAGTGACTTCCTTGGGGTTGCTCAGAAAGCGGTCCGCCAGGCGCTTGATCTCGGGCGGCATGGTCGCCGAGAAGAACAGGGTCTGACGGAGCGGCGGAAGGGTGGCGACGATGCGCTCGACGTCGGGGATGAAGCCCATGTCGAGCATGCGGTCGGCTTCGTCGATCACCAGGATCTTCACGTCGTTCAGCAATATGCCGCCGCGCTCGAAATGGTCGAGCAGCCGGCCGGGCGTCGCGATCAGGACGTCGGCGCCACGCTCGAGGGCGCGCTCCTGGTCGGGGAAGCTCACACCGCCGATCAGCAGCGCCATGTTAAGCTTGTGATACTTGCCATAGATTTCGAAGTTTTCGGCCACCTGGGCGGCCAGTTCGCGGGTCGGCTCCAGGATGAGCGAGCGCGGCATGCGCGCCTTGGCGCGGCCTTCCGAGAGAATATCGATCATCGGGAGGACGAAGGAGGCGGTCTTTCCGGTGCCCGTCTGGGCGCATCCGAGGACATCGCGACCCATCAGGCAGATGGGGATGGCCTTTTCCTGGATGAGGGTCGGCGTCGTGTAGCCCTTTTCGGCCACTGCCTGCAGTACCGGGGCGCTCAGCCCCAAACTCTCGAAACTCATTTAATTTCCGTCGTTTAGTCCATTCTTTCCGCTGGACTTGGAGCAGTCGCATAAGGCTCAAGGATCGAGCTAGACCGCTGGGCGGACCCCATATGACCCCTTGAAGCGGCCAAGTCAATGCGATCAGGCGCGGGGCAGCCCGGCGGCGGCGTCAGGCCTTGACCTCGATTTCGACGAAAACGAACTCGAAATCGTTGGGATTGATGACGTCGTGCTCGACTCCCGTCTGCCGGGAATAGGAAACGCCCGCTCGCAGCGGGGCCGGCACCGTCGCCTTGCCGTCGAAAATGTGCAGTTCGCCGGTGGTGATGGGGACCACGACATAGTCGTGATTGTGCCGATGCCAGCCGGTGTGGCTGCCCGGCGGGAAGCGCCATTCCGTCACGATGACACGGTCGTTGTCGAGCTGGACCGAGGGCTTGGCGAGGGGGCGTTCCATCTGCTGGGTCATGGGCGAAAGTTAATGCCTTCCCCAGCGTTTGTAAGGTGACACGAGGGCGCGCCCTGATAGAGTGCATATGCACGTAACTGGAGCGTTCCCTGTCCCACCCTCTCCTCACCGCGCCCATCGGCAAGAGCCTGTGGAAGCTGTCGGCACCGACCACCGCCGTCATGATCGTCCAGACCTTGGTGGCCATCGCCGAGACCTTCATCTTCGGGCGGCTGGGCACCGACGCGCTGGCAGGCTTCGCCTTGGTCTTCCCGCTCATGATGATGATGACCATGATGGCGGGCGGCGGCATGGGCGGCGAAGGAGCTTCCCTCGCCAAGGCGCTGACCTATTCCAACGTGCTGTTCACCGGATCGCTGTTCATCTGGGCCAATTTCATCCTTTCGGCCCTGCTGCGCGGCGGTGGCGATGCCGCCACTCCTGGCCGCTACATGCTGATCACTTCGCTTGCTCAGGTGCCGCTCTCCTACGTGCTTGCGCTGGGCATCGGGGGCTGGCCGGGCATGGGCATGGCCGGACCCGCCATCTCCTCCCTGCTGACGTCCGCCGTCTCGGCGTTTCTCCAGGCACGTGCCCTGTGGAGCGGCAAACTGGGCTTCTTACCAGCGGCCTTTGGCATTCCCCTGCAAGGCCGGCTGTTCTGGGAGATTCTACGGGTCGGCCTGATCGCCTCCTTCTCCGCCTTCACGGCGAATTTGACCGCCATGCTGGTAACTGGTCTCGTCGGCCGCTTCGGCATCGCTGCGCTGGCCGGCTATGGCATCGGCGTGCGCCTCGAATTCATGCTGGTGCCGCTGGCCTTCGGCATCGGCTCCGGCCTGACGACGATCGTGGGCGTCGCCGCCGGCGCCAACGACTGGCGGAGGGCGGTGCGCGCCGCCTGGATCGGCAGCCTGGTCGCGGGACTGGGCATCGGCGCCTTCGGCTGGGTCGTGGCGCTGTTCCCCGAGGACTGGGCCCGTCTCTTCACCGACGATCCCGACGTGATCGCCGCGACCGTGGCCTATGTCACGCGCGTGGCGCCCTTCTATTTCGTGTTCGGCGTCGGCATGACGCTGTCCTTCGCCAGCCAGGGAGCCGGCCGGATGAAAGCGCCGTTCGCGGCCGGCGTGACTCGCCTGTTCGTGGCATCGCTGGGTGGCTGGTTCGCCATCGAGCATCTCGGTTGGGGACTGCCGGGCGTCTTCGTAGCGATCGCCGTCGGTATCGTCACCTTCGGCAGCCTGATCGTCGGACCATTGCTCGTGCACCCCTGGCGCGGACGGTCGTAACGGGGGCGTGGTAGGCTCGCTTCCTCACAGGAGGAAGCGATGCGGCAGCCATCCATCATTCGGACCTGGAATCGCAATGCCGCCGACGAGGAGGCGATGGGTGCTGCCCACGCGCCGATCTGGCGGCGCATGATCGACGTTTCCGTCTACGAGGATCTCCGCCATTCGACCGTTCTGGACTATGGCTGCAACCAGGGCGGATTCCTGCGGATGCTGTACGACCGCCATCCGTTCAAGGCGGCGACCGGAATCGACATCGCGCGCGACTCGGTGGACCGCGCCGAGTTGCTGAAGGGCCAACGCCCCATCGACTACCGGGTGAGCGAGAGCGCGGGCGCGCTCGGCCTCACCTTCGATTTCGCCTTTAGCCACGAGGTGCTCTATCTGCTGCCCGATCTCGCCGCGCACGCGTCCGACATCAAGGCGGCACTGAAACCGGGCGGCACCTATGTCGCCGCCATGGGCTGCCACAAGGACAGCGCCCTGTGGCCGCACTGGCGCAAGCTGATCGCCGAGACTTCGTCGATCCCTCTGCACGACCATTCGCTCGACAGCGTCGCCAAGGCATTCAGCGACGCGGGCTTCCATGTCGGCGTGCGCCCTCTCGACCTCGACGCCTTCATGCCGGTGACGGTGGGCAACGAATATTTTCCGAAGGTGGTGGACCAGCTGCGCTATTACAGCCAGGACAAGGTCCTGTTCCGCTTCGTGCGCGCTCCCTGAGAGGTCCCCTCATGGCAATGCCGGCCCTGCCGTTCGTCACCGCCTTCTACGCCGCCCTGACTGGCCTTCTCTGTGTGCTGCTCGCTTCTCTTGTGATCCGTCAGCGTTTCCGCAGCCGGGTCAGCCTCGGTGACGGCGGCGATGCCGCTATGAACCGCATGAGCCGCGTCCTCGGAAACTTCGCCGAGTACGCCGCGCTGGTGCTGGTCCTGCTGGCGCTGCTCGAGATCAACGGCGGCTCGCGGGTGCTGGTGCATGCGCTGGGCATCGGCTTCATCGTCGCGCGTCTCGCCCATGCCTTCGGCCTCGCCCGGACGGCAGACACCAATCCCGGCCGCGCGGCCGGCATCCTGCTGACGCTCCTCGTGATCGTCGTGGCGTCCGTCGCGCTACTGGTGATCGTGGCGCGGAAGATCTTCGTCTAGCCGCGCACGCCGAGCTGGCGCAGCGAACGGTCGATCCAGAGCGCGCCGATCTTTTCCTGCACGGAGTTCTGGCGCAGGCGCTGGCGCAGATTATTGAAATCGACCAGGTCGAGCCGCTGGTCCTGATTGAAGCAGGAAAAGACCACCGTCTCCTTGCCCGTCTCAGGATCCCTGTGCAGCTGCAGGCACTGGGCGCAGATCTCCTTCATCATGCACTGCATGGGGGAGTTGATCGACCCAAAGGCCACGTGCTCGGGCTTCAGGTACGGCTTCAGCGCCGCATGCCGCGCCAGCCGCACGGCGTTCATCATGCCGTCGGAGCCGATGGCCACGATGCGGTCCGCCGCGCTGTAGGGGATCGGCTGGTCGCCCAGCTCTCCCGAGGCGTAGAGGCGCATCGCCTCGACGATGTTGGTGACGACCGACTTGTCCTGCGGCCGGCCCGGCTCGAAGCCCGGCGCCTCGTCGCAGCACCAGACGACGACATCGGCCGCGGCTTCGATCTCCTCGACCTTGTAGCGGTCGATCATGCGCTTGTAGCCGGCGAAGTAGAGCACCTTGCTGCCGGCCTTTCGGAAGGCCTGGCCGATCGAGAAGAGCACGGCATTGCCAAGGCCGCCGCCCACCAGCACGACGGTCTCGCCGGGTTCGATCTCGGTCGGCGCGCCAGTCGGTCCCATGACGATCACCGGTTCGCCGGGCTTCAGCAGGGCGCAGAGATCGGAAGAGCCGCCCATCTCGAGCGCAATCAGCGACAGCAGGCCCTTTTCCTTGTCGACCCACGCACCGGTGAGCGCGAGCCCTTCCATGGTGAGCAGCGTGCCCTCGGCGCGCAGCGAGCGCGCTTCGTAGTTCTGCAGGCGATAGAACTGGCCGGGCTCGAAATTGCGGGCGGCCGCCGGCGCCTCGACGATCACCTCGATGATGGTCGGCGTCAGACGGTCGACACGGACCACGCGGGCGCGCCACGAGCGGTTGGCCTCATCGAGAATCTCCGCCGGCGTGCGCCGGGCCGGCGGCAGCGCCGTCATCGCCCGCGTCAGCACCGGATAGCCCTGCTTGGCCCCGCCCATTGCCTTCACGACGTTACCCGCGAACGAAGGATGCAGGTCACCGAAGAAGGACATGAAGCGGTCGTCGGCATGGCGATACATCAGCACACGCACGTCGCCGGGCTTGCAGACGCGCTCGGGCGTCACGGGATTGCCCGCCTCGTCGAGGGCGCGGAAATACTTGCCGTCGATGAAGGCATGCGTCGCATCCTCGCGGGCCAGCACCGTGTTGGGTTGCGTGCCGGCGGCGACCAGGATGGTGCGCGCCGGCAGGGTGGCCTCGACCTTGGCGCCATTCTGCTCGCCCGCGACCTTGAGCGTCTTCGCCTGGCCCGCCTCGTCGATCTCGACCGCAACGGGTGACAGGCCTTCGACGAAGCGGATGTCTTCCTCGAGCGCCTTGAGCACTTCCTCGTGGTTGAGCGTGTAGGACGGCGAATCGATCAGGCGGCGGCGATAGACCAGCGAGACCCCGCCCCAGCCGTTGACCAGCTTCGTGATCGCCGGCTCGCGGCCCGCGCGCGCCGCCTGTTCGCGCTCGGCCCGGATCGCCCGGGCGTGGGCGATGAACTCCTGGGCGATCTCGCGCTCCTCGGGCGACCAGTTCGCCCCCACCGCCGCCTCGCCGCGCTCGGTGACCAGCGTCTCGTGGCGGGCCAGGAACTTCTCGACCTGCAGCGGATAGTAGGCGAGCGATTCGGTCGCCGTGTCGATGGCGGTCAGGCCACCGCCGATCACGACAACCGGCAGGCGGATCTGCAGGTTGGCGATCGAGTCCTTCTTGGCCGCGCCCGTGAGCTGCAGCGCCATCAGGAAGTCGGACGCCGCGCGCACGCCGCGGGCAAGACCATTGGGCAGGTCGAGTACCGTGGGCTTGCCGGCGCCGGCACACAGGGCGATGTGATCGAAGCCCATGGCGAAGGCGCTCTCGACCGTCACCGTGCCGCCGAAACGCACGCCGCCGAACATCGAGAACTGCGAGCGCCGCTCCAGCAGGAGCCGCACCATCTTCAGGTAGTTCTTGTCCCAGCGCACGGTGATGCCGTACTCGGCGACGCCGCCGAAGCCCGCCATCGCCCGCTCGCCCAGGTTCTCGCGCAAGGTCGCGACGTCCTTCACCGCGGCAAACGGCACGCGCGTGCCGTCCATGGCGACGCCCGACTGCATCTCGGGCAGCGGCTCGATCTTCAGCCCGTCGATGCCGACGACCGTGTGGCCGTCGTTCATCAGGTGATGCGCGAGGTTGAAGCCCGCCGGCCCGAGACCGACCACCAGCACGGTGCGGCCCGTCGAGGGACGCGGGATCGGCCGGCGCAGATTGAGCGGATTCCAGCGCGTCAGCAGCGAGTAGATCTCGAAGCCCCAAGACAGGCCCAGAACGTCCTTCAGGGTGCGGGTCTCGATCTGCGGGATGTCGACCGGTTCCTGCTTCTGGTAGATGCAGGCCTTCATGCAGTCGTTGCAGATGCGATGGCCGGTGGCCGCCAGCAGCGGATTGTCGACCGCCGCCATCGCCAGCGCGCCGATGGAGAAGCCCTCGCTCTTCAGCAGGTTCATCTCCGAGATCTTTTCTTCCAGCGGACAGCCGGCGAGCGTTACGCCGAACGGCGACTTCTGGAAGGCGCCGGTCTTGCGATCCTTGAGCCCGCGCGAGCAGCTGTCCTTGCCCTGGTTGTGGCACCAGATGCAGTAGTTGGCATGATCGAGCGCGCGCACGAGATCGAAGCCCTGGTCGGTCAGCGCGAAGCCTTCGCGATGGCGCAGCATGGGGCGCGGCAGCTTCATGCGCGTCACGCCGTCGACGATCTCGGTCTCGATCGGCACGAGATGCTCGAAGTCGAGCTTGTGCGGCACCTTGAACAGCGGCCCGTCCTGGTGCCGGCGCCTGCCCTCGGGATGATGCAGCGCCCAGGCGGCGTAGCGCGTCAGCGCCTCAACCTCGGCAGTCGGCGCCTCGACCTTGAACTCCGCCCCGATCAGCTCGCGAACCTTGAGCGCAAAGGCCAGCTCCCAGGCCTCGAGCCCGGCCTCGAACGTGACGGGGAGATTCACGACGGCCGTGACGGCGGCGCCATCCAGTGCCGCGGCTACTTCGGGCTTGAGCGCACGGGCGACGTAGCGCTGCACGAACAGACGCTTGCAGTCGTAGAGGGGCGCCAGGCGGCTGTGGCGGGCGCGCAGCTCTGCGGCTTCGTGGGCGACGCCGAAGAGTGCCGCGACGAAATCCTCGAGCGGGCGCGCCAGCTCGATCAGGAGATTGGATTCGTCCTTCGCGGCCAACGCGTCCGGCGCCACCCGCGCCGACAGCAGGCGGGCGTGGACGTCGACATTCGCATCCTTCAGCCACTCGACGAAGGCGGCATCCAATCTGGCCAGGCCTTCGCGATCGTAGAAGTCATTGAAGCTCGACCCGAAGGTGACCGGCGGGGCCAGCGGGGACGCGATCATTGCGATGTTCCGGAAGGATTAATGAAGATTGTTCGTACGCGAACCGTTAAACAAGGCGGACAGCGAGCGCAAGACACCCCGAGGACGCGGCCCTTCGCGACATTTATGCCTGATGACGGCGGCCGCCGCTTCCCCCATGTTCCGGCGGCCATGCAGCAAGTCCCCGCCTCCGTGCGCCAGTGGCTGATCGTCGTCGCCGGCATGATCTTCTTCATGATCGTGATCGGCGCGCTGACGCGGCTCACCGAATCGGGCCTGTCGATGGTCGAATGGCGACCGGTCACCGGCTGGCTGCCGCCGCTGTCCGACGCGGCCTGGCAGGCCGAGCTGCAGAAATATCTGGCCTCGCCACAGGGGCGGATCGTGAACCGCGACTTCACGGTTCCCGAGTTTCGCGAAATCTTCTGGCTGGAGTACATCCACCGCCTGTGGGGCCGGCTGATCGGCCTCGTCTTCGCCTTGCCGCTGGCCTGGTTCTGGTGGCGCGGCTCCCTCAGCCCGTATCTCAAGCCACGCCTCTTCGCCCTCCTCGTGCTGGGCGGCCTGCAGGGCGCGCTGGGATGGGCCATGGTGGCCTCGGGGCTCGTCGACCGGCCCTCGGTCA
>JAGNNA010000223.1 GCA_017990895.1 Reyranella sp. | reverse complement strand
GTCATGGTTGCCTCGCTCAGCAGCAGGATGCTGGCGACCGAGACGGCATTCTCCAGTGCGATGCGCACGACCTTGGTGGGATCGATGATGCCCGCCTCGACCAGATCCACATACTGCTTGCGGGCCGCGTCGAAGCCCTGATTGCCCGTCGACTCCAGCATCCGCGCCACGACGACGCCACCGTCGGCGGCCGAATTCTCCGCGATCTGCCGGGCCGGTGCCTCGAGGGCGCGCTTCAGGATCTGGATGCCGGTCCGCTCGTCGCCTTCAGCCCCGGCTTCCTCGGCCGCAACCGCCTCGGTGCAGCGCAGGAGGGCGAGGCCGCCGCCGGGCACGATGCCTTCCGCCACCGCCGCCTTGGTGGCGCTGATGGCGTCGTCGAGGGCCTCCTTCTTGGCCTTCATCTCCGACTCGGCGGGCGCGCCGACCTTGATCACGGCGACCCCGCCCGACAGCTTGGCCAGCCGCTCCCGCAGCTTCTCCTTGTCATAGTCGCTGGTCGACGCCTCGATCTCGCGCCGGATCGCTGCAACCCGAGCGTCGATCGCCTCCCGGGCGCCGCCGCCGCCCACGATGGTCGTCCGATCCTTGTCGATGACGACGCGCTTGGCCGTACCAAGATCTTCGATCGAAGCGCCCTCCAGCTTGAGGCCGAGTTCCTCCGAGATGACCTTGCCGCCGGTCAGGACGGCGATGTCCTGCAGCGTCGCCTTGCGCCGGTCTCCGAATCCCGGCGCCTTGACCGCGCAGCAGCGTAGCGCCCCGCGCAGTCCGTTGACGATCAGCGTGGCGAGGGCGTCGCCCTCGATGTCCTCCGCGATCACCAGAAGGGGCCGCCCGGTCTTCACCATCTCGTCGAGCAGCGGGAGCATGTCCTTCAGGGCGGAAATCTTGTGGTCGCACAGCAGGATGCGGACATCCTCGAACGCCGCCTCCATCCTCTCGGGATTGTTGATGAAGTACGGCGACAGGAACCCGCGGTCGAACTGCATGCCCTCGACGACTTCCAACACCGTCTCCGTCGTCTTCGACTCCTCGACCGTGATGACGCCGTCATTGCCGACCTTCTCCATGGCGTCCGCGACCATTTCCCCGATCGCGACGTCGTTGTGGGCGGAGATGGTGGCGACCTGCGCCTTCTCCCTCCGGGTCGTCACGGGGCGCGACATCGCCTTCAGCGCCCCGACGGCCGCCCGGGACGCGCGATCGAGGCCGCGCTTGATGTCGATGGCGCTGGCCCCTGCGGTCACGTTTCGCACGCCGTCGGCCAGCAGGGCGTGCGCCAGGATGGTGGAACCGGACGTGCCGTCGCCCACCACCTCGGCAGTCCGCTCCGCCGCCTGCCGCAGCATCTGCGCGCCGAGATTCTCCTCCGGATCCTTGAGCTGGATCTCCTTGGCGATGGTCACGCCGTCGTTGCAGACCAGCGGCGCGCCCCAGCTCTTCTGGATGAGCACCGATTTCGATTTGGGTCCGAGGGTTATGCGTACGGCATCAGCCAGTTGAGTGGCGCCGCGCAGCACTTTTTCCCGCGCCGCCGCACGGAACATCAGATGCTTGAAGGCCATGGCCATTCTCCGGTTCGAAGCTGCCTGTGGACGCAGGCCGGACTCGTTCGTCCCGACCCGACCCGATCCAACCTAACCATCGCTCATTTGCTCCGTCGTCGGGATTGATCCATGTCAATAAGCGAGTGCCCCACCTGCGATATCGTTCATTGATTGCAATCGGAAGGATCAGGACATGTTCAAGCACATCCTCATTCCAACGGATGGCTCGGCGCTTTCCACGACGGCCATTCAGAGCGGCATGCAGTTGGCTCGCGCCGTCAAGGCGAAGGTCACCGTGATCACCGTCACGGAGCCCTTCCACATCTTCTCCATGGACAGCGTTCAGCTCGCCGATACGCGGTCCGCCTACGAGACGCATGCGGGCGAAGCCGCCAAACGTTGCCTGGACGCAGCGAAGCGGCAGGCCGAGGCGCTCGGCGTGGAATGCCAGGCCATCCATGTCGAGCACGCGATGCCGTACAAGGCGATCATCGACACCGCAGCGGAGAAGGGCTGCGACCTGATCGCCATGGCGTCGCATGGTCGGCGCGGCGCGGCTGCCTTGGTCCTCGGAAGCGAAACGGCGAAGGTGCTGACCCACAGTTCCATACCGGTCCTCGTCTATCGCTGAGGACCGGCTGCGATGCCGCTCGGGCTGGGCGGCAGGCGGAGGATGGCGCGATGAAATGGATCAATCCGTATCTCGAGGCCCGCGAGCGCATGGTTCGCGACCAGATCGTCGGCAGGGGCGTTCACGACAGTCGCGTTCTCGACGCCATGCGGCACGTTCCTCGCGAGGCCTTCGTGCCCGAGGAGTGCCGCCCCGAAGCCTATTCGGACCAGCCGCTCGCCATCGGCGAAGGTCAGACGATCTCACAGCCCTACATCGTCGCCGCGATGCTCCAAGCGCTGGGACTGCAGGGAGACGAACGCGTCCTGGAGATCGGGACGGGCTCGGGCTACGGCGCCGCCGTCCTCGCCCACATCGCCCGCGCCGTGCATTCGATCGAGCGCATCCCGGCGCTGGCCAGGTCGGCGCGCGAGACGCTCAGGCGGTTGGGATACGGCAGCGTGGACGTGATCGAAGGCGACGGCACGCTGGGGTGGGATCGGGCCGCCCCCTACGACGCGATCGTCGCGACCGCCCACGGGCCGCGAATCCCGCCCTCCCTGCGGGCTCAACTCCGCCCGGGCGGACGGCTGGTCATGCCCGTGGCCGACAAGGACAAGGGACAGGTGCTCGTCCGGGTGGTCCGCGCGGGCAACGGCCACGACAGGACTGATCATCTCGAGCCGGTCCGCTTCGTTCCCCTGATCGGCGCCCAGGGTTGGCCCGACGGTGCTCCGCAAGGCTCGGTCGATCTCCCCTGACGGGTCAGCGCTTCGGAACTGCGAGTGCGAGGTTCTGTGGGGCCGGGCCCGGGCCGCAACGGCGCACCGCGGCAACGGCCCTGCCGCGCGTGCCGGCCGGACCATCCTGAAGGTCGACCACCGCCTCGCCATCGAAGGCCGCGGGCTTTCCCGGCGCTTCGGCGACGAGGTCGAAACGCAGCCGCATCGTCGTGCCCCGCTCGATTGCATCGAGCAGGCGCTCCGAGAGGCGGGGGAACATTCCCTGGGTGTCGTCGCTCAGCACGACATGGTCTTCGGCAAACAGCAGGCCGACCCGAAATACATGGTCATCGATGACGATCTCGGCGCGCGGATCACCCTTTGCCCTTCCCGCCGCCACGCCATCCGGCATCAGGGGGCCATCATTCGTCAGGTAGAGCTGGAGCTGCAGGACGCGGCGGTCCTCGGCCTGCTCGCAGGCCAGCACCACGACGTCGAGATTGAGGTTTCGGCTGCGCGGCTCGATCAGCGCATAGCTGGGCGGATCGACGCCCGGCTCCAGGGTCCAGCCCGCACTGGTCTCGAGCTCGCCCGCCAGAACCGGGGCAAGGCACGCGCCAACGACAATGCCGGCCACCAGAGCCGTTCGCACAATCCGCCGCAGAGCCTGCATGATGGAAGATCCTTCCCGCCTTCGACCTCACGCTAGCCGGAATTGACGCGGCCCGGGCTGATCCAGATCAAACCGGCACGGGGTCCGCAACCGTTGATGCAGGTCAATGAAGCAGCGGCAATTCCGGGCAGGCTGAGGCATCGAACGCCGGTATTCGCCGGCAAAGGGGGCCCAGTGACCAAAATCCGCCGACTCCTCCCGGCCCTGCTGGCGGCCTCCATCGCAGCCCCTGCGTTCGCGGGCCCTGATGGCGGGGTCTCCACTCCGATGCTCTCGCGCTGCGCCGGCAAGGCCGGCCTCGAGACACGGCAGTCCGACGCGGCTTTCGGACTTCTCGCGCTCGACGGCGCGCCGTGGCTCTCGATCGAACGGACCGACGAGGCAGTCGGAATCCAGCCGATCATGACCACCGTAACCGGAACGGGATCGCGGCACCGCCGGAACGGCACCTCGGTTCCCTTCCGCTTCACCTGTGTGCTGGACGCGAACGGGCAGCCCCTGATGTTTCACGCCAGCCTGCTGATGCCCAAGCTGGGCGATACGCTGCCGCCGGCGACGGTCATCTCCGGCACTGCGACGCTGGTCGAGAAGACCGCCCTGCCTCGGGGTGTCGAGCTGCAGCTTCAGCTGTTCGACATCGCCCGTTCGGCGGACGGCGAACTGCTCGCCGAGCAGGTGGTCCGCAGCGGCTGGCAGGTTCCGATTCCCTTTGACCTGCGGCTGCCGGCATCCTTCTCAACGCAGGGCCGCAAGCTGATCCTCACGGCCCGGCTGGTCGCAGCCCATCAGGTCCAATACCGGCTGCCTGCGCCTCGCGCGCTGACCGACCGGGAAATCCTCGCCCCGGTCGTGCTCACGCTCGAGAGGCCCGAATCGAAGGGCCCCTAGGCGCCCTTCGCTAGACGCCCATGCCGACGGTGGCGGGTATCGAGCGCAGGTGGCTCCTGACTTTCTTAACGCCGGGAACGTTCTCGGCGGCCACGCGATAGGCCTTCCGGACGTCCTCGCTTTCGACGAAGCCCCAGAGGTGGACCGCTCCATCGCTGACGACCACGTTTACGGGCCAACGCGACTTCCAGGGCTGCTTGTCGAACGCGTCGACCACGGCTTGGCGGAGTTGATTGTCGTCGGTCGGTTCCACGGCGGCCTCCGGCTCGCGCGACAGGAGCGCCCCCAGAAGGTTGGCGCGGCTCACGACGCCCACGAGCTTGTTGTCCCGCACGATCGGGATGCGCTTGACGCGATGCTTCTCGATCAGCTCGACCAGCTCAACCAGGGTGGCGTCGTCGCTGGCCGTGACGACCTCGCGCGTCATGACGTCCGCGACCTTGCGGGCATGCGTGGAGACAAAATCCCTGGCGGCTGTCGCTTCGCCGCCAAGCAGACGCTGCAGCCAGGATTTGCGGGGCGTCGTTGCGATCTCGGCCCGATGGATCAGGTCGGCCTCGCTCACGATTCCAAGGACGTTGCCCTGGTCGTTGACGACCGGCGCCGCACTCACGCCGGCGCCCAACAGCAGCTCGGCGGCGTCGAAGACCGTTTCCTTGACGTTCACGCACACGATGCTCTCGGTCATGATATCCTTGGCGCGCATTTCCCGGTTCCTTTCGATCGATCTGATGAATCAGGATCGCCCGCGAGACTTGCGGCGGCATTGCGCCATGTCAAATCGCCCTCGCCCGCGCAGCGCCCCGATCAGGGCACCAGCACCGCCGCGCCTTGGAAGGCACCTGAGCGCAGATCGGCGATGGCCTGGTTGGCCGCCGACAGGGAATAGACGGTCGTCGTCGTTCTCACCGGCACGAGCGGCGCGAGCGCGAGGAATTCCCGCGCATCCTGGCGGGTGAGATTTGCAACCGACAGGAGTTGCCGTTCCTCCCAGAGGAGCCTGTAGGGAAACGAAGGTATGTCGCTCATGTGGATGCCGCCGCAGACCACACGCCCGCCCTTCCGGACGACCTTCAGCGCCGCCGGGACGAGGTTGCCGACCGGCGCGAACAGGATGGCCGCGTCGAGAGGATGGGGCGGAATTTCGTCCGAGCCGCCGGCCCAGAGCGCTCCCAGCGAACGCCCATGCGCCTGAGCGGCAAGATCGCCCGGCCGGGTGAAGGCATGGACCTCCCGCCCCTGCCATCGGCATACCTGGGCGATGATGTGTGCGGCGGCGCCGAAACCATAAAGCCCGATCCGGTGTGCATCTCCACACAGCTTGAGAGACCGCCAGCCGATCAGGCCGGCGCACAGGAGCGGCGCCGCGGCCACCGGGTCATCGAAGCCCTTCAACGCGAACGAGAAGTCAGAACGGGCCACGACGTGGGTCGCGAAACCGCCATCCCGGGTGAGGCCGGTGAAGACCGGGCGGTCGCACAGATTCTCCCTGTCGGCCGCGCAGTAGGGACAATGGCCGCACGTCCCGCCCAGCCACGGCACGCCGACGCGCGTGCCCAGACGTGCGGTCGGTACGCCCGCACCCACCGCTTCGACGATCCCGACGATCTCATGGCCGGGCACGATCGGATGTCGGATCTCCGGAAGGTCGCCGTCGAGGATATGGACGTCGGTGCGGCATACGCCACAGGCCTCGACCCTGATCAGCAGGTCGCCGTGGCCGGGCCGGGGGTCGGGCCGCTCCTCGAGCTGGAGCGACCCGCCGGCGGAAGAGAGAACCATGGCCTTCAAGGAAGGACTCCCCTCTTCCGTTGGAGTGACCGCGCCTCAGGCAGGCTTGATGGCGACCTGCTTGACCTGGGCGGGCGGAGTCGCCGTCTTGGCGATCTCCAGTTCCAGCACGCCCTTGGCGAACTTTGCGGATATCCCGTCGCGGTCGGCATCCGCCGGCAGCGTGAACGCGCGTGTGAACGAGCCGTAGCTGCGCTCAGTGTAATGCATCTTGTCGTCGGTCTGCTCGACTTTCTTCTCGCCGGAGATAGTGAGAACGTCATCCTCGACCTGGACCTTGACGTCCTTCTCGTCGAGACCGGGCAGCTCGATGGTCACGGTGTAGGCCTTGCCGTTCTCCTTCACCTCGACCTTGGGAACGTGATCGAACGCCCGCAGCGCCTTGGGTGCCGTGCTGGGCGCCATCTCGGGCCAGCCGAACGGCCAGCCGCGCATCATGCGATTGAACATCTGATCGAAATCGCCGCCGAACGGCAGTGCGCTACGCGGCGTCGTCAGGGACTTGGCATCAGTCATAGGAACCTCCTTTCAGGCTCGCTGTGGTTGCAACGGCACACTATAGGCCTGTCGGTCGCCGGCCCTTGACGGAGATCAAACGCGGAGCAGCGTGCTCGACTAGGCGGCGAGAACACTCACCTTCATCGTGGCGAGCTTGCGATAGAGCTGGCCGTGGTGGCGCACCGGCCACCAGTCGTAGAGGAAGAGCTGCAGCGGTCGCCACATCGCCACCCAGCCCAGGATCAGCAGCCCCTCCTGGAAGACCTGCTGGAAGGGTGGCGGCATGATCGAACCGGCGATCTGCCGAAGCAGGACGCAGATCGCGAGGAATCCAAGGCCCATCAGCAGCGCAAAGCGGCCTTCGCGAAACTGGAACCGTATGCGCCGCGCGCTCGCCACCGCGCGGTAGGAGAAATAATTGTGAACCGCCTGCGGGACGTTCGACTGCCGCGCCTGGTCGAGCTGCTCCGGTGGAACCCGGATGACGAGCTCGAGGGGGCTCTGCAGCGGATATTCGTCTGCCCACCCGACGATGAACTCCTCGGCCTCCCGGTCGAGATCCCTTTCATGAAAAGGCGAGGGATCGAGAGAGTTGAAGAGCTGCCGGAGGTCGCTGATCCGGATGTCGATGATCTGTGGATTGGGCATGGCTCCCTCCGGCGCTGAATCGGGGCGGCGCTCGATGAATACCGCGATCAGCTAGAGTGGACCCAGGCAGGCCCCGGGAATGGCCTCACCCGGCACCCCGGTGGCGGCGGTCTGCAAACGGTATACGTCGGGATATTCGACGAGGCGGCCATCATCGCCCGGAAAACGCGTACGATACACCAGCATCACGGGAATACTCGTCGCCAGGGCCTCCCGGTGCGTCCCGCCGCGCGCGATCGACCGGTCGATCTCGGCCGCCGTCACGTCGAGCGCCCAGGCGGCCAGGGCATGGGCCTTCTCCACGCGCACGCATCCGTGACTGAAGGCGCGCACCGGTCGATCGAAGTATCTCCGGTCGTTTGTGTCGTGCAGGAAGATCAGCTGATCGTTATCGAGTTCGAACAGGATTCGACCGAGGGGATTGTTGGGTCCCGGCGGCATGTGACGCGCGCCTTCCCAGCGCACCATGGCGGGCGTCGGTGTCCAGGAGGGGTTGAACGTGACCGCCCAGATCGCCGTGGACAGTTCGGGTGTGGGGGTCGAGGGCCGCCCGACGACGACTCGGCTGCGCAGGACCGGCTTCCCGTCTTCGAGCGCCACGAGTTCGAACGACGGAATGTTGACCACGATAAGCCTGCCGCGCGACGGCACGGCGATCCCGATCCCCTGCAGCGCCGCCGCCAGATCGGAGACCGGCTGGACAGGCGGACCTGCCGCGACGGGGGTAGCGGGGTCCGGACCGGTGGCGCAGCCTGCTATCAGCGACAGAGCGAGGACGGCCACCAGCCTCGCTAGTGAGAGAGAAGCACGCATCGGCCGCCCGAGAGCAGTTCGCTCGTGATTCCGCCGAGCGTCCAGCGTCCCTGGCGATTGTGTCCGTATGCGCCGGCGACGATCACGTCGGCATCGTATGTCTGTGCCAGGCCCGAGAGCTGGGACGCGTTCGCCAGTTCCGCCGCGACCACTTTCTCT
>JAGNNA010000222.1 GCA_017990895.1 Reyranella sp. | reverse complement strand
GTTCTATACGCGCCAGGGAATCGTCAAGGCGGTCGACGGCGTCGACTTCGAGGTCGCCGCCGGCGAAACCCTGGCCATCGTCGGTGAGTCCGGTTGCGGCAAGAGCATGACGGCGCTCTCGCTGATGCGGCTGATCCCGGACCCACCCGGGCGCATCGTGTCCGGCTCGATCAAGCTGGCCGGGCGCGACCTGCTCAAGATTTCCGAGGAGGAGATGCGCGACGTGCGCGGCAACGAGATCTCGATGATCTTCCAGGAGCCGATGACGTCGCTCAATCCGGTGATGACGATCGGCAAGCAGATTTCCGAGGCGCTCATCCTGCACCGCGACATGGATCGCAAGCAGGCGATGAAGCGGGCGATCGAGATGCTGGAACTGGTCCGCATCCCCGAGCCGGCACAGCGCGCGAAGGAGTATCCGCACCAGCTTTCGGGCGGCATGCGCCAGCGCGCGATGATCGCGATGGCGCTGGCCTGCAATCCCAAGGTGCTGATCGCCGACGAGCCGACGACCGCGCTCGACGTCACCATTCAGGCACAGATTCTGGAGCTGATCGTCGAGCTGCAGCGCGAATTCAGCGCGGCGGTCCTGCTGATCACGCACGATCTCGGCGTGGTGGCCGAGACAGCGCACCGGGTCATCGTGATGTATGCCGGCCGCAAGGTCGAGGAAGCGAGCGTGGGCGAGTTGTTCGCCAGGCCCCTCCACCCCTACACGGTCGGCCTGATGAACTCGATCCCGCGCCTCGACCTGATGCGCGGACAAACCGATCGCTCCAACGAGCGCCTGCAGGAAATTCCCGGCATCGTGCCACCGTTGTTCGACCTGCCGTCCGGCTGCGCCTTCGCGCCTCGCTGCAGCAGGGCGGACGACAAGTGTCGCAGTGAGCGTCCGGTCTATGAGGAGAAGCAGCCCGGTCACTGGGCCGCCTGCTGGCACACACATGGTTAGCGCAAATCCCCCCGTCATCGAGGTCAAGGACCTCAAGAAGCACTTCCCGGTAAAGAAGGGCCTGCTGCGCCGTACGGTCGGCCAGGTCTATGCCGTGGACGGCGTCACCTTCACCGTACGCTCCGGCGAGACGCTCGGCCTGGTGGGCGAGTCGGGCTGCGGCAAGACCACGGCCGGCCGCGCCGCCATGCGCCTGGTCGAGCCGACCTCGGGCTCGATCAAGGTCGAGGGCAAGGAGATCATCGGCCTGTCCAAGACCGAGCTGCGGCCCTACCGGCGGCAGATGCAGATCATCTTCCAGGACCCGTTCTCGTCGCTCAACCCGCGCATGACCGCGGGCGATATCGTGGGCGAGCCGCTGCTGGTCCACGGGGTCGCCAACGCCAAGGAGCGCCAAGAGCAGGTGTCCGCGCTGTTCGCGCGGGTCGGTCTCCGTCCGGCGCAGATGAGCAACTATCCGCACCAGTTCTCGGGCGGGCAGCGGCAGCGTATCGGCATCGCCCGCGCCCTGGCGCTGGGGCCGAAGCTGATCGTTGGCGACGAGCCGGTTTCGGCGCTCGACGTTTCCATCCAGGCACAGGTCATCAACCTCCTGATGGAGCTGCAGGCGGAGCGCCGGCTCTCCTACCTGTTCATCTCGCACAATCTCGCGGTCGTGGAGCATATCAGCCACCAGATCGCCGTGATGTATCTCGGCCGCATCGTCGAGTACGCCGATACGCGCTCGATCTTCACCAACGCCCAGCACCCCTATACGGAGGCCCTGCTGGCCGCCGTCCCCGTGCCGGATCCCGCCATCAAGCGTAAGAAGATCGTGCTTCAGGGCGACGTGCCCAGTCCCGTCAAGCCGCCGTCCGGCTGCCATTTCCACACGCGCTGCCCCTATGCCGTAGCGCGATGCAAGGTGGAATCTCCTCCGCTGCGCGAAATCGCACCAGGGCATCAGGTTTCCTGTCACCTGCGCTAGATGAAAAGCTCTTCTCCTCCATTGCGTAGGCGGAGAAGAGCGTGAACTGGGGTCGCGCCGCTTTACAGACGCGCTAGACTGTCTCCCGAAAAGGGAGACAGAGACGCCATGGCCATTTGGGATTACATCATCGTGGGCGCCGGGTCCGCCGGCTGTGTGCTGGCCAACCGCCTGACTGAGGATGCCAACGTCAAGGTCCTGCTGCTGGAAGCTGGGCCGCCCGACAAGTCGATGTGGATCGACATTCCGGCGGGCTTCACGAAGCTTCTGAACCACGAGAAGTTCAACTGGAACTTCCAGATGGAGCCGGAGGAGGGGATGGCCGGACGCAGCATTCCCTGTCCGCGCGGGCGCACGCTCGGCGGCTCGAGCTCGATCAACGGCATGCTCTACGTGCGCGGCCAGCCGCTCGACTACGATACCTGGGCGCAGTTCGGCAACCGCGGCTGGTCCTATTCGCAGGTCCTGCCCTACTTCAAGAAGTCCGAGAACTACGAACCGGGCGGCGACGACAGCCGCGGCCGCGGTGGCCTGCTGAACGTCGCGCAGATGTGCGACACCCACGAGCTCTGCGATGCCTTCATCGATGCGGCCGAGGCGAGCGGCTATCCGAAGAACGCCGACTACAACAACGGCAATCAGGAGGGCTTCGGCTACTTTCAGGTGACGATGAAGAACGGCAAGCGCCAGTCGACGGCGCGCGCCTTCCTCGACCCCATCCGCTCGCGTCCCAACCTGACCATCGAGACGGACGCGCTGGTCAACAAGCTGATCCTCGAGGGCAAGCGCTGCGTCGGCGTCTCCTACAGCGTGCACGGCCAGGCGAAGGAGGCGCGTTGCGGGCGCGAGGTCATCGTCTCGTGCGGCGCCGTGCAGTCGCCCGGCGTGCTGGAGCATTCCGGCATCGGGCAGCCGGAGCTGCTGCGCAGCCACGGCATCGAGGTGAAGCACGAGCTCAAGGGCGTCGGCGAGAACTACGGCGACCACTTCGCGCCGCGCATGAACTGGAGGGTGAAGCTGCCGATCACGCTGAACGAGCGCACGCGCGGCCTCAACCTCGTGAAGGAGGTGGTGCGCTACTATACGAGCGGCCGCGGCGCGCTCGCGCTCACGGCCGGTGTCGTCTACGGCTTCGTGCGCACCCGGCCGGGCCTCGACTCCCCCGACATGCAGTTCCATATGGCGCATGCCAGCTACGACACGGCGCAGAAGCGCGATCTCGAGCGCGAGCCCGGCATGACGGTCGTGATCGGCCAGTGCCGGCCCGATTCGCGCGGCTCGATCCACATCAAGTCGGCGATCCCGGGTAGCGCGCCGGCCATCCGGCCGAACTTCCTGTCGGCCCAGACCGACCGCGACGCGACGGTTGCCGGCATGCAGATCGCCCGCAAGATCGTCTCGCATCCGTCGATGTCGAAATACATCGCCTTCGAGAACAATCCCGGTGACAAGGTGCAGAGCTACGACGAGTGGCTGAGCTTCGCCCGCGGCAACGGCCAGACGACCTACCACGTGATCGGCACCTGCAAGATGGGCTCCGATCCGATGGCCGTGGTCGACGACCGGCTGCGCGTCCATGGGATCGCCGGCCTGCGGGTGATCGACGCCTCGATCATGCCGACCGTTCCTTCGGGCAACACCAATGCCCCCACGATCATGGTTGCCGAGAAGGGCGCGGACATGATCAAAGAGGATGCAAAGGCGGGCCTCAAGGCGGCCGCCTGACGGTAACGGTGGGGGACGTGATGAAGCCTGTGAGGTCCATTCTCGCCATCCTGGCGATCGGCGGCCTGTTGTCGGCCTGTCACGGCTATACTCCCAAGACCGAGTCGAAGCGCGACATGCTGCAGGACTCGGGCTTCAAGGTCGTCTCGCTGAAGACGCCGGGCCAGGCCGCGTCGTTCAAGAAGCTGCCGCCGCACAAGCTCGTGCGGAAGACCTACAACGGCAAGCCGGTGTGGGTGTACGCCGACCCGACGATGTGCGGCTGCCTCTACATGGGCACGCAGGACAATTACAACGCCTACATCAAGGAGGCGTCGAAGCAGATGATGACCACCGCGATGCGCGCCAACTTCCAGGACGATCCCTACAGCCCGACCGGCATGGACAATGCCGTCGACAACGACATGGATTGGGGCGTTTGGGGCAATCCGGGCTATTATGGCCTGCCCTACTGAGGGCGGCCCGACATCGAAACGCCCGGCGGAGCGATCCGCCGGGCGTTTTGCTTTGAGTGAAGAGCCGACCGTTACTTGGGCTGCGTAGCCGGCACGCCCAACGAGAGCATCAGGCGGTTGGCCCAGTTGAAGAACGAGGCCGCGCCGATCAGGTCGGCGATGGCCGCATCGTCGAGGCCGACCTTGCGCAGGCGCTCCACATGCTCCTTGCCGAAGGTCATCGGCAGCGCCGTCAACGCCACCGAGGCAGCCACGATCGCCTCCCAGCGTTCGTCGAGCTTCGCCTCCACGCCTTCATCGAGCAGGCGCTGCACGTCGTCGACCCGCTTGGAATAGGTCGCGGCGAAGCGGGCATGGACGGAGGCGCAGTAGATGCAGCCGTTGAGGCGCGACGTCGCCGCCGCCGCCAGCTCGCGCTCGGCACGCGGCAGGCCGGCCTCGGGATTGTAGAAGATGTCCTTGTCGGTCCGGGTGCGGGCCTCCAGCACGTCGGGATCGCGCGCCAGCAGCCGGAAGTAGGGCGACTTCACGCGCGCCGCGTCGACCAGGCTCTTGATGTGATGCTCGGTCATGTCGGCTTCGGCCATCGGCTCGAGCCACGGCAGCCAGTCGAGCATGTCGCGCGTGAAGACCACCGGCTCGGTGTGCGGCGGCGGTGTCAGGGTCTTTTCGGTGCTCATAGCGTACTCGCGAGGACACCCAGGCCGGCCACGACCCGGATCTGGTAGGAGAGGAAGGAGACGAGCTGGGAGACCGTCACGATGTCGTCGGTCGACCAGCCGGCATCGAGCAGCGACTGCAACGACGCCGCCGATGCATCGCGCGGATGGAACACCAGCATGTGCGTGTGCTCGAAGGCGGCGGACAGGCGCGGGCCGAGTGCGGCGCGTCCGGCATCGCTCATTTTCCAGGACGGACCCGGCGCGTCCTCGACCGAGAGCGGTCCCTTGGGGAAGTGGCCATAGGGGCCCTTGGTCTTCGCGGCCGCGACTTCGGTCACTACCGCCGTGCCGAGGGTTTCGGGCAGCTTGGCCGCATAAAAGGCATTCGTCTTCGGCTCGCCGTGCAGGCCGGCGACGAAGGCCGCAATCGCATGGCGCTCGTCGGCGCTGACGCCGCCCAGCGCCTTCGGCTCGAACAGGGATGCGTAGCTTGCCTGCGCGTGCTTGCGCGCCTCGGAGCGCTGGGCGCGAATGGCGTCCAGCTTTGAGCCCGGCGCGATACCCACCAGGCTGTCGATCACGTCTGTCATGCGACTTGTCTCGTCCCCGCTTTGACTTCCGGCGCCCAGCCCAATGCAGGCGCGACCTTTCCGGCGAACAGCTCGATCGACCGCAGGATATACGGGTGCGGCGGATCGATCGAGTGAACCTGCATCGTGAGGTCGGTCGAACGCTGCAGGGTGGAGTCGGCCTGCAGCGACGCGATCACCTCGTCTGGCGTGCCGATATGAACGTCCATGGCCCTGATCAGGTCGCCGACCAGGCTGCCCGAGGTGAAGTTGCCGGTGGCCGCCAGCCGGTGGCGCAGGCGCGACAGGCCGATCTCGGCCAGCCGCATCGCCTCGTCGTGGTCGTCCGCCACGAAGATGGTGCGAGAGGCGAGGATGCGCGGTTCGACGCCCTTGGGCAGCGCCTCCAGATAGGCGTCCAGCATCGGGTTCTGGATGTCGGCGAGCGAGGCCTGCGGCGCTTCCGGGGAGCGCGGCTGCGTGCGTGACAGCATCAGCCCGTCGCCCGCCAGGCCGGCACGCCGCGCGCCTGACACGGTGAAGGTCGCCTGCCAGATGCGGTCGACCAGGGTCGGGCTCGCCGGATAGAGCTTGTCGCCGCCGGCCAGGGTCCCGCCCGACCAGGCGGTCTTCAACGTGGCGAGGTTTGCATCGAACAGCGCATGGCGCTGGTCGCTTTCGAGGCCGAAGGCGGTGAAGGCCGTCAGGTTGCCGCCCGGTCCGACGCCGACTTCGAGGCGGCCCTCGCTCATCAGGTCGGTGACGGCGGCATCCTCGGCGACGCGGATCGGCAGTTCCAATGGCAAGGTGACGATGCCGGTGCCGAGCCGGATGCGCGACGTATGGGCCGCTGCGTGGGCCAGGAAGACGAACGGGGCGGGCAGGCCACCTTCGCCTTCATGGAAATGGTGCTGGGCGATCCAGGCCGAATCGAAGCCGCACTTCTCGGCCTGCACGATCTGCTGGGTGGCCAGCCGGTAGCGCTCGGCCGCGTCCACCTGGTCGAGCAGGCGGGTGAAGAAGCCGAGGCGCTTGATGGGAAACGTGGTCATGGGCTCAACCTTGCGGGAAGTTCGGGGGGAACGGCAAGCACCGGCAGGCGGCGACCGGGAATGGCGTCGATCAGCTCGCGCGTATAGGTGCTGTCGGGCCGGCCGAAGACGGTCTCGATCGGGCCGCCATCCACCTGCCGTCCCTTGTGCATCACAGAGACCGTGTCGGAGATCTGCCGCACGACGGCGAGATCGTGCGAGACGAACAGGTAGGTGAGGCCCAGCGTCTTCTGCAGCTCGTCGAGCAGCGAGAGAATCTGCGCCTGCACGGTCACGTCGAGGGCGGAGACGGCTTCGTCGAGCACCAGCACGCGCGGATCGAGGACGAGGGCCCGGGCAATGGCAACCCGCTGCCGCTGGCCGCCCGACAAAGCACGCGGATGGCGTTCGAGGAAGCTCTCGGAGAGGCCTACCCGGGCCAGCATGTCGCGCACCTTGCGGGCGCGGTCGGCGGCGGGAATCGGCTCGAAGTTCAGCAGCGGCTCCTCGACGATACGGGCGATGGTCTGGCGCGGATCGAGCGAACCAAGGGGGTTCTGGTAGACGAGCTGGATGCGCTTGCGGAACTGCCGCAGCTTCTCGCCCTTCAGGGTCGTGAGATCGACGCCGGCGACCAGGATACGCCCGGCCGTCGGCTTGATGAAGCCGACGACGCTGCGGATGGCCGTGGTCTTGCCCGAGCCCGATTCGCCCACGATCGCGTGCGTGGTGCCGCGGCGGACCTTGAACGACAGGTCGTCGATCGCGCGGAACGACTTGGCCTCGCCGCCGGTCACCGGGAAGTCGTGCGTGAGGCCCGTCACCTCGATGGCGAAGTCCTGGTTCTCGATCCCGGGCCGTGCCGGGCGCGGTTTACCGAGCGAGGGCGCATCGGCCAGCAGCCGGCGCGTATAGGCGCTGCGCGGCGCCGTGAGCATGTCCTTCACGGGCCCCTGTTCCTGGATCCGGCCGTTCTGCAGCACGACGAGGCGATCGGCCCGGTCGGCGGCGACGCCGAGATCATGCGTCACCAGTAGGACCGCCGTGCCGCTCTCTCGGCGCAGCTCGTCGATCAGGTCGAGGATGCGTCGCTGTACCGTGACGTCGAGCGCGCTGGTCGGTTCGTCGGCCACGATCAGCGCCGGCTTGAGCGCCACCGCGATGGCGATCAGCACGCGCTGCTTCATGCCACCCGACAGTTCGTGCGGATACTGGCGCGCCCGCATCTCGGCCGGCGTCAGGCCGACCCTTTCCAGGAGTTCGATGACCCGCGCGTGGATCGCCTTGCGGTCGCCGCGCTTGTGGATCTGCAGCACCTCGGCAAGCTGCGAGCCAATGGTGCGCACAGGATTGAGCGAACTGCCGGGATCCTGCGGGATCAGGCTGACGACGGCGCCGCGGATCGAATCCAGCCGCTTCTGCGACCAGCGTGTGATGTCGGTGCCGTTGAGCCGGATGGTGCCGCTCTCGACCCGGCCGTTGCCGGCCAGCAGCCCGAGCGTCGCCTGTGCCGTCGTGGTCTTGCCGGAGCCGGATTCGCCCACCAGCGCCACGACTTCGCCCGGCTGCACGCTGAACGAGACCCCGTGCACGACCCGCTGCTCGCGCTCGCCGGTCTTGTAGGCGATGGCGAGGTCGTCGACCTGGAGGAGGGGAGTGCTGGTCATGGCGAAGTCCTTCCCAGCGCCTTGCTGATCCGGTCCGCGGACAGCACGACCAGCACGACGACGAGGCCGGGCGCCGCGGTGAGCCACCAGGCGCGCGACAGGTAGTTGCGGCCCTCGGCGATCAGCAGGCCCCATTCCGGCGTTGGCGGCGGGGCGCCATAGCCCAGGAAGCCGAGCGTCGAGATGGCGAGGATGGCCGAGCCGAACTGAAGGGCTGCGAGTGCGATCACCGAGGTGAGCGAGTTGGGCAGGACATGGCGATACAGGACGGCCCAGAAAGTGCCGCCGCTGCCGTAGGCCGCCTCGACATACTCGCTGCGCCGGAC
>JAGNNA010000221.1 GCA_017990895.1 Reyranella sp. | reverse complement strand
CAGCCGCCGGTCGCCAAAGCCGCCCAGACCGTACTCGATCCCCGACATCCAACTCTCCGCCCGCTGAGCTCCGGACAGAGAATCCAACCGCATCACACCGCGCAACTACGATGTGTGAATGCGATAGCCCGATAGGGGGAGAGGAGCATGACAAAGAAGCTCAGTCGAACTTCAGGTCCCAGTCGATCCACTCGCACAGGCCGCGGCCCATCACGTCCTCCAGGTCGCTTCCCTTCAGCCAGGGCAGCTCCTCGGTGAAGAAGGTCACGCACTGGCGATAGGTGCATTGCATGCGGGTGATGTCGGTGCCCCAGAAGAAGCGCTTGGGGCCGAAGGCATCGAAGATGCGGTGCAGCCCGTCCTGGATGTTGCGGAACGGATAGCCTTTGGTCGAATAGTGCGGCGCGCCGGTCGCCTTCACGGCGACGTTGGGCAGCTTGGCCAGCGCCACCAGCTTGTCGAGATGGATGAAGGCCTCCTCGTCCTGGCCGTGACGGTTCAGCCCGCAATGGTCGACGATCATCTTGAGGTTGGGATGCTTCTCGGCGATCTCGCGGAACTTGTCGGGAAAGATGCCGCCCATTGTGGCGACGGGAATGCCTTCCTTCTCCGCGGCCGGCCATACCCAGTCGAGCAGCCCGTCGTTCAGCCACTTCTGCTCGGCGGGCTGCAGCAGCGCCCAGCGCAGCCCCATCATGCCGGGCTGGTTGCGCCAGCCCTTGATGCGGTTGCGGCTTTCGGGATCCTGCAGCGGGAACTGGCCCATCACAGCGAGGCGGTCGGGATACTTCTTCGCGGCGTCGAGGGCGAGCTGGTTGGAGTCCGGATCCCAGGAATAGGGCGGATGGATCAGCGCGGCGTCGACGCCGGCCTCGTCCATCTCCTTCAGCGCCTCCTCGGCCGTGAACTTCTCGACCTTGCGGTGAAGGCCCGAGGGGGGCGTGACGGTTTGCGACCAGATGTGGATCTGTGCGTCGACGATCTTCATTTCATCTTCCTCAGTTGGGAGTCGGGGCCGCAGCGTCGAGCAGCTTTTCGTGCTTCAGCTCGCTCCACAGCTCTACCGGAATTTTCACACTCATATGCGCGATGTTCTGCTTCACCTCGGCGACGCTGAGCGCGCCGGGAATGACCGCGCAGAAGGCGGGATGGAACAACGGGAACTGCATCGCGGCGGCGCCGAGCGGCACGCCGTGCCGCTGGCAGACCGCCTCGATCTTCTGCGCCTTGTCGACCAGGTGCTGGGGCGCGGCAACATAGTCGTGCGTCGCGCCGGCCTTCACGTTACCGGTCAGGATGCCGGAATTGTACGGCCCGCCCAGGATCACCGAGACGTTACGCTTGGTGCATTCCGGCAGGAACTCCTCCAGCGCGCCCTGTTCGAGCAGGGTGTAGCGGCCCGCCAGCAGCATGCAGTCGAAGTCGCCGGCCTTGATGAAGCGCGTGCTGGTGTCGCTCTCGTTGATGCCGACGCCGATGGCGGAGATGACGCCCGCCTTGCGCAGTTCGTCGAGCGCGCGGAAGCCGGAATCCATCACCGTCTTGAAGCGCTCGTCGAGGAGGGCGCGGTCCTTGATCGTCCAGAAATCGACGTCGTGGATCAGCGCGATGTCGATCCTGTCGAGTCCCAGCCGGAAGTGCGAGTGCTCCAGCGAGCGCATCACGCCGTCATAGGTGTAGTCGAACTTCGGCACGAAGCCCGGCAGGCCGTTCTCGCGGAAATCCTTGGGCAGGACCTCGCCCGGCTTCCGCACGTGCAGGATGCGGCCGATCTTGGTCGAGAGGACGTAGCTGTCGCGCGGCTTCTCCCGTAGCGCCGCGCCCATGCGCAGCTCGCTGCGGCCGTAGCCGTAGAAGGGCGAGGTGTCGAAGTAGCGGATGCCCGCGTCATAGCCGTCGTTGGTGAGCTGAACCGCCTCTGCATCGGGAATGGTGGCGCGAAAGCCGCCCATCGGCGCGCCGCCCAGCCCGATCTCGGTGACTTCGAGTTTGGTCTTGCCGACCTTGCGGCGCTTGAGCGCTGTCATGTTCGTTTCCTCCGAGGACGGGGGAGAGTACGAATTGCCTCCGGCCAGCGCTACAGGAGAGACCATGCCACCGGAGACAATGAGCGAGCGCCTCGTTCTGCACGGCAGTTTCACGTCGAGTTCGAGCTACAAGCCGATGCTCTTCCTCGCGCTCTCGGGCCTGCCGTTCTCCTTCCGCACGGTCAACCTGAAGAACGGCGTCCAGAAGGAAGCAGCGCACCTCGCGATCAACCGCTACGGTCAGGTGCCGGTGCTGCGTCATCGCGGCCTCACCCTCGTGATGTCGAACGTGATCCTCGACTATCTCGCGCGCACGACCGGTCACTTCGAACCGAAGACCGAGCAGCATCGCTGGCAGGCGCGCGAGTGGCTGTCATGGGAGAACGACGCCATCACCAACGTGGCCCGCGTCCGCCACTTCGCGCGCTTCCGTCCCGACGTGTCGCAGGACATCGTGAATTTCTTCCGCCCGCAGGCCGAGGCCGCGCTCGATTTCGCTGACAAGTCGCTGGCCGGTCGCGAATGGCTGGTGGGCGACGCCTGTTCGATCGCCGACATCGGCTGCTGGGGCCGCATGGTCTTCGCGCATGAAGGCCGCTTGTCGATCAACAGCCGTCCCAACCTCGCGGCGTGGCGCGACCGGATCGAGGCCATGCCGGGATTCGCGCTACCGTATGATCTGATTCCGAAGAAAGACGCGGAGTTCGACGGGCGTTGAGGGGAAAGCGTTAAGCCGCCTGCTGCCCCGCCACCGTCGGGCCTTCGCTCATGGTCGTGGTGCGGCGCATGTCGCGGACGATGTTGAGGTCGTCGAAGCGGCGGACGCGGTGCATGGTCGTGCGGTTGTCCCAGATCACGAAGTCATGCTTCGTCCAGCGATGGACGTAGACGAACTCGGGCTGGGTCGCGTGTTCCATCAGGTCGCGGATGAAGGCCATGGCCTCGGGGCGCGGCCAGCCGACGATGGCGCCGATATGGGCCGACAGCAGCAAGGACTTGCGCCCGGTGACAGGGTGCTTGCGCACCAGCCGATGCAGCACCGGCTTCATGCGGTGACGTTCCTCATCGGTGAAGTCGGTGAAGCCCAGCTGGCCGCGCGAGTAGATGAGCGAGTGTTCGCAGACCAGGTCCTCGATCTCGGCCTTGGTTGCTTCGTCGAGCGCGTCGTAGGCCGCGCGCATGTCGGCGAACTCGGTGTTGCCGCCGTCGCGCGTCACGATGCGGCCGCTCAGCAGCGAGTAGCGCGCCGGCACGATCCGGAAGGTGGCATCCGAGTGCCACAGCCGGTTGCCCAGGGCGGCCATGCGGCGGCGGTCGTTGCGCTCGAGCCGCCTGTTGTCCTTGTCGAGGTTGGAGACGTCGGCGAAGGCTTCACCCAGGCGCATTGTGGTCGCCGTCAGCGTGGTGTTGGCACCCTCCTGCAAGGGGCCGAAATTGCGCGTGAAGGCGAGCTGTTGCTCGTCGGTCATGTCCTGGCCGAGCAGGACCAGCACGGCATACCTGTCCATGCCGGCCTCGATCGCCGCGACATCGGCCGGCGTCAGCGGCCGCGTCGCATCGATGCCGGTCATCCGGGCGGCGAACCGGGGCTGGGACTGCTGGAGAGGCTCGATCTGCATCCGCCAAGATGAACACGGTGGGCCCTATCGAGAAAGGCCTTTCCTGCAGGGCGGCCGCGCGCAAACCGCAGGCCGATCCGACGTTCGCGTGTCAGCCCGTCGGCGTCTGTGCGCTGTCGGCGTCGCCAGCCCGGGCCAGAAATGACCGGTTGATCGGGCTGTGGGGCTTCAGTGCCAGCCGCTCATGGGCGATTGCCTCGGCAACGTCGCGCATGTTGCCGCGCAGCGCGGCCTCGGTCAGCGTCCAGTCGATGACATCCCGCTGGGCATGGCTGCCGCCGAAGGCGTTGGCGATGAAGCGCACGGGATGCAGCAGCTCGACCGCGGTTCGGTATTCGCCGTTCCAGAAGGCGCTGAAGCCCTCGATCAGCGGAAGTGCCGTCGCGCGTCCCCAGCCGGCGCTTTCGCTCAGGACCCGGTCGTTCTCACGATAGGCCTTCGCGAGTCGCGCCACGTCCTTCTGCCGGCCAGCACCGAGATAGGACATGACCGCGTGCCAGTCGTTGAAGGGATAGGTGCTGCCGTCGGCGTGCGCATCCCAGGCGGCTGCGAGTTCCATCCAGCGATCGCCGACGTCATGGCCCGCCATGTGCAGTCTCCACAGCAGCGCGCTGGCATCGACCATGTCGAGCGCCACGACGCTCCTGTTCTTTCGGATCGGGCCGTCGTAGAGCGCCAGCACTTGGTCCGTCTGACCGAGGTCGAGATGGTACAATGCACGGTGCCACCAGTTGTGGACCTTGAAGAAGCAGGTGTCGCCCGCCCAGTAGGGTTCGCGCGCGACCATCCAGCCAATTCCGTCCTGCGCCCGGCCCTGCATTTCCATCACATGCGCCACGGCGTGGTGGGCCCAGCAATCGAAAGGCTGGATGTCGAGCGCGCGTCGGCCGGCTTCCTCCGCGCGGGCATAGTCGCCGTTCTCTTCCAGGCCGAAGGCGAGCATGCCGAGCAGGATGGAGTAGCCCGGCATATCGGGGGACCAGGAGGGCAGCGCGCGGGCGATGCGGTCGCGCAGGTTGCGCGCATTGGCACGGAAGAAATCCATCTGGTGGCCGACCTGCAGCGCGATCAGGTCGCGCGGAAAGCGCATGCTCAGCCGATCCAACGTCACTGCCGCACGGGTCCAGTCGCCCGCGACCATGTGCTCGAGCGCCGCGAGGTGCCCAGCCTCGCGCTCATCGAGGGCGAGGTTCCTGATTTCGCCGATCGCGGCCCGCGCCTGGCCCACGGCGTCGGGCTCGGTCGCGAGTCCCAGCAGATGGGCTTTCAGGAGGTGCGCCATCGCGAAGCGCGGCCCAGCCTCGATTGCCTGCGCGAGCAGGGGCATCGGGTCGCCGTGATAGAGGTTGAACGCCTGGACCGCATTCTCGTAGGGCGCCGCCGCCTCGGCCGTCGTGCCCGAAAGCGTGTGTCCTTGCCGATCCTTGATCATGGGGTCCTCCAGGGAACGGCGTTGCTTGCGGTGTCGGCCGCTATCGCAGGGCGGCCGCTATATTGCCTCCGTCCACGGTCGTGACCGCGCCGGTCGTCTTCGCCGCCTTGGCGAGCGAAACGAAAGCCTGTGCCACGTCGTCGGCAGTCACCTCGAGGCCGAGCAGGTTGCCGCCCATGTAGTCGGCCTCGCTGAGGCCGCGCGCCTTCGAGCGCTGGGCGATCATCTTGTCCGTGAGGAGGCCCGTGCGGATGCGGTCGGCGTTGACGGCATTGGCCCGGATTCCATCGGCGCCATGGTCGAGCGCGTACTGGCGCATCAGGAACAGGGTCGCGGCCTTGGGCAGACCGTAGGGACCGAAGTCGGGGCCTGGGTTGACCGCCTGTTTGGAGGTGTTGAACAGCAGGCAGCCGCCCAGGCCCTGTGTGCGCATGATGCGGACGGCGTTCTGGGCCACGCTCTGGTGCGCCCAGAAATTCAGCTCGAAGCTCTGGCGCAGCACCGCCTCCTCGACGTCGCCGATGCGGCCCTGCCACGCGGCACCCGCGTTCGACACCACGATGTCGACCCCGCCGAAGGTCGCTGCGACCGCGTCGAACGCGGCGCGTACCGATTTCGGATCGGTGACGTCGCAGGCGACGGAAAAGCCTTTCGCCTTCGAAACGTCGCGATCGAGCACTGCCACCTCGGCGCCCTCGCGGGCGAAGGCGGCGGCGGTCGCGGCGCCGATGCCCGAGGCGCCGCCGGTGACGACGACGATGCGCCGCGCCAGCGGCTTCTCGGCCGCGCTGCTGAGCTTCGCCTGCTCCAGCGACCAATACTCGATGTCGAAGATGTCGGGTTCGGGGATGCACTCGTAGGTCCCCAGTCGCTCGGCGTCCGCGATCACCGCCACCGTGGTTTCGGCAAGGTCGGCTGCGATCTTGGCATCCTTCGACGTGTTGCCGATGCCGAACAGGCCGACGCCGGGAACCAGAGCGACGCGCGGGATCGGGTCGAGTTCCTTCTTCGCCACGATCTGCTTGCCGTTGTAGCGCATGAAATAGGCGTGATAGTCGGCGGCGAATTTTTCGAGCGCGGCCTTGGCCTCGCTCCTGAAAGCGTCGAGCCTGCCGGCCTCCGGTGCGGGCGCGATGAAGGCCACGTTCTTGGTGCGGATCGCGTGGTCGGGCGTCACCGGACCCTGCTGGCTGTAGCGCCCGATTTCCCTGCCGTTCACATAGGCCAGGATCTCGGGCGAACTGCGGAACTCGAACACGAAGCGTTGCGCGGCTTCGCGGCCACCTTGCTTGGCCGGCAGGGAGAAAAGGCCGCGCAGGATCGGCGCGATCTCCGCCGCCGTCGCGGGCTTTGCCGGCAGGGCGGCGCCCGGGAAGATCTTGCGCGTGGCCTTCGCGAGACGCTGCTCGGCCATCATGACGAGGTCGATCATGCGGACATAGGCTTCTTCCGCCGTCGCGCCCATCGAGAAGATGCCGTGCTTCAGCAGGATCAGTCCCTCGACGTCCGGATTGGCCTCGGCGATCTCGGCGGTCTTCCTGGCGAGCGCAAAGCCCGGCATGACATAGGGCACCAGCGCCGCGCGCTTGCCGTAGAGATCGGCCGCCAGCTCGGCGCCGTCGGGCTGGTCGGTCAGCGCCAGCACCGCGTTGGAATGCGTATGGTCGATGAACTTGTGCGGCAGGAAGGCGTGTAGCAGCGTCTCGACCGACGGGTTGGGCGCTTTGCTGTCCAGCAGGTTGGCGCGTTGGACGTTCACCATGTCCTCGTCGCTCAGCGCCTGCAGCCCCTGCAGCTCGCGAAGCGGCGCAAGGCGGACGGCGGGCAGGCCGGGCGCCTCGATCGTGCCCATGTCCCAGCCGCTGCCCTTCACGCAGAGCACGTCGAGAGCCTGCCCGGTGACGTCGGCCATGCGCGTCTTCACCGAGGTGTTGCCGCCGCCATGCAGCACCAGCTTCGGTTCACCGCCCAGCAGGCGCGTGGTGTAGACGCGCAGGGCGAGGTCCTCGTTGATACCTTTCGCGGCGTGGCTCGCGATGGCTTGCCGGGCGTCGTCGTCGGACCAGAGGTTCTTCATGGCGTTGCCTATTCTCCCGGCTCGATCCCGGCATCCTTGGCGATCTTCACCCAGGTCGCGATCTCCTGCTCCTGGTAGGGCTTGAACTGCGCGGGGTCGCGCGGCTCGACGGTGAAGCCCAGCTTGTCGATCTTCTCGACGACTTCGGGCTTTTTCAGGCTCTTCACGATCTCGCCCGAGAGCCTGTCGAGCGCCGGTTGCGGCGTCGCCGCCGGCGCGAAGAAGGCCGCCCACGAAGAGGCGTTGGCGCCGGTCACACCCTGTTCCTCGAGCGTCGCGACGTCGGGCAGCTGTGGATTGCGCTTGGCGCTGCCGATCGCGATCGCGCGGATCGTGCCCGCCTTGATCTGCGCCAGGACGCTGGGCAGCGTCGAGTTGGAAATGTCGATGCGACCGCCGACCAGGTCCTGCACCAGCGGCGGCGCGCCGCGATAGGGGACATGGGTCATTTGGGTGCCGGTGCGCGCCATGAACAGTTCGGTCGAGAGATGCGAGCCCGAGCCGATGCCGGTGGAGCCGTAGTTCAGCTCGCCGGGCTTGGACTTGGCGAGCGCGATCAGCTCCTGGATGTTCTTCACCGGCAGGTTCTTGCGCACGACGAAGACATGCTCGAAGGCGCCGGCGCCGGCCAGGGGCGCGAAATCCTTCACCGCGTCGTAGCCCGGCTCCTTCAGCATGAACATGTTGTTGCCGTGCGTCTGGTTGTTGCCGAACGTGATCGTCTGTCCGTCCGGCTTGGCCTTGGCGACGGCCCGCGTGCCGATGGCACCGGCGCCGCCCGACACGTTCTCGACCACGACCTGCTGGCCGAGCGGGCCGGCGATGTCGGCGGCGACGATGCGCGCGATCACGTCGGTAGGGCCGCCGGCCGGGTAGGCCACGACCATCTTGATCGGTCCGGACGGTTGCCAGGTCGATTGTGTGTTCTGGGCAAAGACGGGCTTCACGAAGGGCGTGGCGAGCAGGCCGGCGCTGAACAGACGACGCTTGATCATGGGAGCTGCTTCCTAGGCGTGTGAAATGACGATCTTGCCGAAATGCTTCTGGCTCTTGAGGTGCCGGTAGGCCGCCTGGGCTTCGGCGAACGGGAAGACCTTGTCGATGACGGGCCTGAGGCCGTTCGCCTCGATGGCGCGGTTCATCGCCTCGAACATCTGCGTGCTGCCGACATACAGGCCCTGAACCTTAAGGTTGCGGCGCAGGATCGG
>JAGNNA010000220.1 GCA_017990895.1 Reyranella sp. | reverse complement strand
GGCGAATAGGGGTTCCGGACGTAGCCCGCGATCGAGCTGTAGCCCGAGGGCATGCCGATCGCGAGCACGTTGGCGAACTCGGTGAGGTTGACCTTGCCCAGGATCACCGCACCGGCGTCGCGCAGCTTCTTCGTGACGAAAGCGTCGTCCCTTGCATGAGCGCCGGCCAGCGCCAGCGAACCCGCGGTTGTCGGCTGCCGGTCGCCGGTGGCGATATTGTCCTTCAGCAGGATCGGCAGGCCGGCGAGCGGGCGGCTGGCGGAGGGCTTCTCTGCGTCGAGGCCGGCGGCGATGGACGGCGCATCCGGGTTGGTGACGCGTACGGCGTTCAGGCCGGGCCCTTGACGGTCGTAGGCTTCGATTCGCGCCAGATAGGCCCGCGTCAGTTCTGTCGACGTGACGTGCCCCTGCGCCAGCGCCTCCAGCAATTCCACCAGCGAGGCATCGTCGACCGCCGTCTCTCGTTTATCCGACACGAAACCACCCTATTTTTCGCCGCCAAGATGAGCGGCGCGCGCATCTTTACATGAAGAGAGTGCCGGCGTGTGCCGCTCGCGAGGTTCGCCACGCGACCGGCCTCCATTGCATACCGCCTGTAGCGTCTTAAACTCCCGCCAAAAGCGGAGGAAACAATGAAGGGCATCGGACGGCGCCGCGTCGTGGCGACGGGAATGGCACTCGCGGCTTCGACGGCCGGGGCGAGGGCCCAGGGTACCTACCCCGACCGGCCGATCCGGCTGGTCATCGGTTTCCCGCCCGGCGGCCCCACCGACATTGCCGGCCGGCTGCTGGCGCAGCGGCTGAGTGAAATCCTCGGCCAGCAGGTCTTGGTCGACAACAAGCCTGGCGTGGCGGGCAACATTGCCTCCCAGATTGTGGCCGACGCCAAGCCCGACGGTTACACACTGCTGGTGGGCACGTCGATCATGGGCATCGTGCCGGCCCTCTACGACAAGCTGCCGTATGACCCCGTCAAGGGGCTGGAAGCCGTGGCTCATTTCACGACGGTCCCGATGATCGTCGTTGCGCCGGCCGGCGGCATCGGCTCGATCGAGGAACTGGTCGCGGCCCTGCGCAAGGAGCCGGGCAAGCTTTCCTATCCCTCGCCGGGCAATGGCAGCCTGATCCACATGGGCAGCCTTCTGCTGGCCCAGCGTGCCGGCGGCGATGCACTGCACGTGCCCTACAAGGGCTCGGCTCCGGCGATGCAGGACACGCTGGCGGGACGGCACGCCTTCCAGATCGACACGCTGGGCAGCAGCAAGGGCTTCGTCGATGCCGGACGCCTCAAGATCCTGGCGGTCTGCGACACCAAGCGGTCGGCCTCGATGCCCGACGTCCCGACGGTGCAGGAGAAGACCGGCATCGCGATCGAGGTCGTCACCTGGAACCTGATCTTCGCGCCGGCCGGCACGCCGAGGCCGATCGTCGACCGGCTGAACGCCGCGATCAACCAGGCCGTGCGGACACCCGAAATGATGGAGAAAGCAAAGGCGGCAGGCATCGGCCTGGTCGAATCGACGCCCGCCGCGTCGAAGAAATTCTACGAAGACCAGATGGCGATGTGGGCGCCGATCGTGAAGGCGTCGGGCGCGAAGGTCGAATGAAAAGGGAGGAAACGATGAAGTTCACACGACGGGGCGCGCTCGCAGCCCTCGCAATGGCGGCCCTGGCAACGCCGGCCGCGGCACAGACATATCCCGACAAGCCGATCCGCATGATCATCGCCTTCGCCGCAGGCGGACCGACCGACGTGGTCGGACGCCTTCTGGCGCCGCGGTTGTCCGAGATTCTCGGCCAGCAGGTCGTGGTCGAGAACAAGCCCGGCGCCACCGGCAATATCGGCACGGCGATGGTCGCCGATGCCAAACCCGACGGCTACACGATCCTGTTCAGCGCCTCGACCATGGCGATGGCCCCAGCCCTGTACGGCAAGTCGCTGGGCTACGATCCGGTGAACGGGCTGGCCGCCATCGCCTATGTCGCCAGCGTGCCGCTGATCCTGCTGGCGCCGATGGACGGGGCGAAGAGCACGCCGGAACTCGTCGGCATGCTGCGCAAGGATCCGGGCAAGTATTCCTACGCCTCCTCGGGCAATGGCGGCATGATCCATCTCGCCAGTTACCTGTTCGCCACCCGCGCCGGCGGCGACGCCCTGCATGTGCCGTACCGCGGCTCGGCGCCCGGCATGGTCGACATGATCGCCGGCCGGCACGGCTTCCAGATCGACACGCTTCAGTCGAGCAAGGGCTTCATCGACGGCGGCAAGGTGCGCGTGCTGGGCGTTGCCGCCGACAAGCGCCTGAAGCAGCTTCCCGACGTGCCGACGATCAAGGAGTCCACGGGCTTCGACTTCGCGATCAACACCTGGTACGCAGCCTATGCGCCGGCCAAGACGCCGCGCCCGATCATCGACAGGCTCAATGCCGCCTTCAACCAGGCGCTCAAGCAGCCCGACATGATGAAGAAGGCCGACGAACTCGCCATCGAGCTGGTCCAGTCGACGCCCGAGCAAGCCAAGAAATTCTACGACGACCAGATGGCCTTCTGGGATCCCATCATCAAGCAATCCGGTGCCAAGCCGGAGTGACAATCCGTGGTAGAGAGTGAAGAGTAGCGGAGAGTGTGATGATCAAGTTCTATTACAACATGGCGCCCAACCCGATGAAGGTGGCGCTCTGCCTCGAGGAGATGGGCCTTCCCTACGAGTTGGTGCCGGTCGACACCCGCAAGGGCGAGCAGCATTCGCCGGAGTTCCTGGCGATCAACCCCAACGGCAAGGTTCCGGCCATCGTCGACGGTGGCGAGACGGTGTTCGACAGCAACGCGATCCTGCTCTACCTCGGCGAAAAGACCGGTAAGTTCCTGCCGGCCAAGAAGGGCGAGATGCTGTCGTGGCTGATGTTCGTCGCCACGGGCATCGGCCCCTATTCAGGGCAGGCGGTTCATTTCCGCAACTTTGCGCCCGAGCCCAAGGAATATGCCGTCAACCGCTACACGTTCGAGGCGCAGCGCCACTGGGGCATCCTCGAGGCGCGGCTCGGCAAGCAGCCGTACATGTGCGGCGACGCCTTCAGCATCGTCGACATGGCGGTGTGGGGCTGGTCGCGCCTGATCCCGTTCGTGCTGGGACCGGACGGGCCGAAGCAGTTCCCCAACGTCCAGCGTCACCTCGCGGAAATCAACGCACGCCCGGCGGCGGCCCGCGCGCTCGCCCTCAAGGACAAGCACGCGTTCAAGGCCGAGATGGACGAGGCGGCCAAGCTCGCCATGTTCCCGCACCTCGGCAAGAAAGTGGCCTGAGCCGCGGACGCAGCTACATCATTCCCGGCGCGCCAAGGTCGGTGCCGTCGATCATGCGGCTGTAGCGGAACGGCGTTGGATCGACGATCGGCGGGTCGCCGGCGATGAGGTCGGCGGCCAGCCGGCCCGCGCCGGGACCGATGCCGAAGCCGTGGCCGGTATAGCCGGTCGAGAGGAACAGGCCGGGCAGGGGATCGACGGCCGAGATGACGGGGATGCCGTCGGGCGTCGAGTCGATCAGGCCGCCCCAAGCATGCGCCACCTTCAGCCCTTTCAGCGCCGGATAGTGATCGCCGAGGCGCGTCAGGCCGCGCTCGACCAGTACCGGGTCTGCCGCAGGATCGAGCGTGCGCTGGCGTTCGAAGGGCGACTCCAGATCGAACGACCAGTTGGCGAAGGATTCCGGCCCTTCGAGGAAGGAGCGGCCGATGCCGAAGGTGAGGCCGGCGCGGCGCTTCTTGAAGGTCGGCCAGAACTGGCGGGCATAGAGCAGGCCCTGCGGCGACAGCTCGACGAGCCCACGGCCGCCCAAACCCACCGTATAGCCGCCGTCGAGGCGGCGGCGGATCGTGACATCGGGCATCGACAGGCCCCCGCCGGTCACCTCGGGCGCCGCCGTCGTCGCGAAGGAGGTTGAGCGCACGCTGGCCTGGGCGAGGCGCAGGTCGTGGCGTCGGCAGAACAGGGAGCTCCAGGCACCGCCGGCCAGCAGGACCGTCCGGGTGCGAATGAGCCCGTGCTCGGTGACGACACCGGCGACCTTGCCGCCTTCGATGTCGAGCCCGCGAGCGGCACAATTCTGGTGAAGCGTGGCGCCATGCTTGCGCGCACCCTCGGCGATGGCCGGGCCGGCCAGCGACGGCTCGGCACGGCCATCGGTCGGCGAGTGCACGCCGCCTATCCACTGGCCGGTGCTGCCCGGCGTCAGCTCGCTGGCCTCGGCGGGGCTCAATACCCGGCTGTGCATCTGGTACTCGCGAGCCTTGAGTGTCCATTCCTCCCACTGCGCGAAATCGGCCGGGCGATCGGTGACGTAGGTGAGACCGGTGCGGCGAAAGCCGGTCTCGGCGCCCAGTTCGCGGGACAGGTCGCCCCAGATGTCGAGGCTCTTCATGGCCAGCGGCAGTTCGCGCAGGTCACGATGCTGCTGCCGGCACCAGCCCCAGTTCCGGCTGGTCTGCTCGCCGCCGATCACGCCCTTGTCGAGCAGTGCGACCCGGTGGCCGCGTTTCGCCAGCCAATAGGCGGCGGTGCTGCCCGCGATGCCGGCGCCGATCACCACGATTTCGGCGGAGGGCGGGAGTTTCTCGTCGCTGACGACGGGCTGGACGGGAGGGGACATCGGCTTCCTGCGGGCTGTACGCGTTGCGGAACAGTGTATCGCACGCTTTACGCGCCGGAACCCGGCGCGGTACTTTCCCGAC
Source organism: Reyranella sp. (assembly GCA_017990895.1). GTDB lineage: Bacteria > Pseudomonadota > Alphaproteobacteria > Reyranellales > Reyranellaceae > Reyranella. Next base: position 3,727 of record JAGNNA010000220.1, on the reverse strand, counting down.
CCTAAAAGGAGCCCCCAATGGACCTGACGTTCGGCAAGGAAGAACTCGCCTTCCAACAGGAAGTGCGCGACTGGCTGAAGGAGAACCTGACGCCCGAGATCCTGGGTGAGATCAAGGTCGGCCGAAACGCCTACATGCCGAAGGAACGGCTGATCGACTGGCAGAAGCGCCTGGCCAAGAAGGGCTGGCTCTGCACCGGCTGGCCCGAGGAATTCGGAGGCCCGGGCTTTACGACGACGCAGAAGTACATCTTCGAGATGGAGATGGCGAAGGCCGGCGCTCCTGGCACCTCGCCGTTCGGCCCCAAGATGTGCGCGCCGGTGATCATGAAGTACGGCTCTGCCGAGCAGAAGGCGCGTCACCTGCCGCCGATGCTGAACTCCGACCTGATCTGGTGCCAGGGCTATTCCGAGCCGGGCTCGGGCTCCGACCTCGCGAGCTTGCGCACCAAGGCGGTGCGCGAGGGCGACTACTACATCGTCAACGGCCAGAAGACCTGGACGACGCTCGCCCAGACCGCCGACTGGATCTTCTGCCTGGTGCGCACCTCGAACGAGGGCAAGCCGCAGGAGGGCATCTCCTTCCTGCTGATCGACATGAAGACGCCCGGCATCTCGGTCGAGCCGATCATCACCGCCGACGGTAATCGGGCCGGCACGCAGGAAGTGAACTCGGTGTTCTTCACAGACGTGAAGGTGCCGGTCGAGAACCGGGTCGGCGAGGAGAACAAGGGCTGGACCTACGCCAAGTACCTGCTCGAGTTTGAGCGCGGCGGAAATCCCTACAGCCCGCGCCTGCGCTCGGGCTTCGAGCGGCTGAAGCGCCTGGCGCAGTCGATGCCGGAAGGCGAGGACTCGATCCTCGCCGACGCGGCGTGGCGCGAGAAGCTCGCCCGCATGGACATCGAGATCTCCGGGCTCGAGATGTTCGAGCAGGAGTTCTATTCCAAGCTTGCGGCCGGCCAGAATCCCGGCCCGCTCTCGTCGATGATCAAGCTGCGCGGCACCGAGGTGATGCAGCAGGTCCAGGAATACGCCGTCGAAGCCGCGGGCTACTACAGCCAGCCGTTCCCCGAGCAGCGCGCCTGGAACGCCAATGTCGAGCCGATCGGTCCCGAGGGCGCCGATGTGCTGGCGCCGCGCTACTTCAACGGCCGCAAGATGACGATCTACGGCGGCTCGTCGGAAGTGCAGCGCGGGATCATGTCCAAAGTGATGCTCGGCCTTTAAGCACTGTCGTCCTGAGCGCAAGCGAAGGACCTCACGGAACGATCAAAGTACCCTGTCGAAGCGATAGATCCTTCGCTTCGCTCAGGATGACAAGATAGGGCAAGGAAATGCGTCTAGCCTTCAGCGAACCGGAACTGGCCTTCCAGCAGGAAGTGCGCGAGTGGATTGCGGCCAACATGCCGCCGGAAGTGGCGGAAGAAAGCCGCCGCAGCCGCAGCAGTCACGTCTCCAAGGAGCGGCTGCTGCAGTGGCAAAAGAAGCTGGCGGGCAAGGGCTGGCTTTGCCCGAACTGGCCCAAGGAATATGGCGGGCCGGGCTGGAGCTCGACGCAGAAGTTCATCTTCGAGATGGAGATGGCGCGCGCCGATTCGCCATACCTGTCGTCGTTCAGCATCAAGATGGTGGCGCCCGTCCTGATGAAGTTCGGCAGCGAGGCGCAGAAGAAGCGCTTCCTGCCGAAGATCGCGGCCGCCGAAGAACTGTGGTGCCAGGGCTATTCCGAGCCGGGCTCGGGGTCCGACCTCGCCTCATTGCGTACAAAGGCCGAGCGGCAGGGCGACCATTACGTCGTGAACGGCCAGAAGATCTGGACGACCAACGCGCATTTCGCCGACTGGATCTTCTGCCTGGTACGCACCTCCAACGAGGGCAAGCGCCAGGAGGGCATCTCGTTCCTGCTGATCGACATGAAGTCGCCGGGCATCACGCTCGACCCGATCTACCTGGTCGACGGCACGCGCACGCCGATGCGGCACGAGGTCAATCAGGTCTTTTTCACCGACGTGAAGGTGCCGGTAGAGAACCTGGTCGGCGAGGAAAACAAGGGCTGGACCTACGCCAAGTACCTGCTCGAGTTCGAACGTGGCGGCCAGGCCTTCGGTCCGCGCCTGCGCAAGGCCTTCCGCCATCTCCAGACGCTCTCGAAGACGCAGATAAAGGAGGGTGAGTCGCTGTCCGCCGATCCGCAATGGCGCGAGAAGATGGCGGCCGTCGAGATGGAGATCGACGCCATCGAGATGAACGAACTGATGTTCTATTCGAGCCTCAAGACCGGCGATGCACCGGGCAACATGGGCTCGGTCGTGAAGATGCGCGGCACCGAAGTCGGCCAGAAGGTGACCGAGCTGGCGGTCGAGGCGGTCGGCTGGTACGGCACGCCCTTCACCGAGCTGCGCAACTACGACAGCAACGTCGTGCCGGTGGGCGGCGAGTATGTCGACGACGTCTCGCCGCGCTACTTCAACACCCGCAAGACCACCATCTACGGCGGCTCGTCGGAAGTGCAGCGCAACGTGCTGGCCAAGGCGATGCTCGGCCTCTAGGGTGAGCATCGCGTGAGTCGGCCGAAGAAAGCGATCTTCTACGCGATCCTGGCGGCCATCGTCCTGGTCGCACTGGAGATCGCTTCCTCGGCCTTTCTCTACGCCGTCAACAAGGACAGGATCGTCTCTCTGCCGGGGCCGCCGTCGGAGCCGGCGATCCTGCTGGCTGCCCGGACGGGGCTGAGCTGGCTGCTGCCGGGGACGTTTCCCGATCCGGCGACCTACCGGCGCATGACGCGGCTGCCGGCGGGCTTCTTCGCCGATGATGCCGAGCAGGGGTACCGCGCCAGCCCGGGGCGATACATCTTCCGCTACAGCGGCATGCGCCAGGGAAAGGTCGAGCATCTCGACGCCGTCGTGACGATCAACCTGGACGGGACGAGGTTTACGGGCAACGCGCCCGCCGATGCCGCCCGCCGAATCTTCGTGCTGGGCGATTCCTACGTGTTCGGCGACGGCGTCAACGACCAGCAGACCTTCGCCTTCCTGCTGCAGACGGCGTTTCCCGGCGCCGTCGTGCAGCTCCATGCGCTGGCGGGCTACTCGTGGGCCAATGCGCTGGTCACGATGCGGCGGATCAAGGACCAGGTTCGTCCCGGCGACCTCGTCGTCCTGGGCTATGCGCTCTACTACAAGGAACGCCACGTCGCCGCGCCGGCGCGTCTGCGCAGTATCCGCGACTGGATGGCCTCGACTTTTCCCGAAGTCGAACTCGACCCGAAGGACAGGATGATCCGCACACGGCTCGACACCGGCGGCCGGCTGACGCTCGACACGATCCCGATGCATTGCAAGTTCGATCCGGCCTATTGCGCCGGTCCCGAGCCTGCAGCCGAAGAGGTCGACAAGGTTTCGCGCGAACTGCTGAAGGCGATCGCCGCCACCACGGCCGAGAAGATCCTGCTGCTGCACATGTTCGGCCCGAAGGACGATCCCGTGCTCAGGGATCCGCCCGGCAATGTGGAAATCGTTGCCGCCACCCCGCAAGACTTCAGTTACGTCATGCAGGACAACATCATGGGCCTCGACGATCATGGCGGGCCCTATTGGCATTACGCCATGTTCTCGAAGTTGAGCCCGGTCATCGCCACACGGCGATGACTCCCTCGCTGCGCGCCCGCACTTCCGGTGTGGCGAGGCAGGAGACCAGCGCCGCGTAGCCCGGCGTGCCGGGAT
>JAGNNA010000219.1 GCA_017990895.1 Reyranella sp. | reverse complement strand
CCAAAGCCGCCATCGTCGTTCCCCTCGAAATTCGTTCGGTTTCAGTCGAAAGGGCGATTTACCGCCTTGAGGCGGTACCCGGCAAGGCGCTACGAGGGTTCATGGACGCCGCTTTCGTCGTAGACTGGCTGAATCTGCTGCTGCGCTGGGCTCACATGATCGTGGGCATCGCCTGGATCGGCGCCTCCTTCTATTTTATCTGGTTGGACAACCACCTGCACAAGCCGCTCGACCCGGCCGACGAGGCCAAGGGGATCGGTGGCGAGGTCTGGGCGGTCCATGGCGGAGGCTTCTACACCGCCAAGAAGTTCAAGGTCGCCCCGGAACGGCTGCCGCCGGAGCTGCACTGGTTCAAGTGGGAAGCCTACACGACCCTGATTACCGGCTTCTTCCTGCTCTGCCTCGTCTACTACCACGGCGCCGAGGTCGCGCTGATCGACCCGTCGGTCCTGCCGCTGACCAAGCCGCAGGCAATCGCCATCGGGATCGGGTTCCTCGTGCTGGGATGGCTGGTCTACGACTGGCTCTGCCGCTCGACCCTGGGCCAGGACGACGTCGTGCTGGGCGGGCTCGTCTTTCTGTACTGCGTCGCCGCCGCCTGGGCGCTCTGCCACATTTTCTCCGGCCGCGGCGCCTACATCCATTTCGGCGCGATGCTCGGGACCATTATGGTGCTGAACGTCTACTTCGTGATCATCCCCGGCCAGCGCGAGCTGGTGAAGGCCAAGGAAGAGGGCCGGATTCCCGACCCGATCCACGGGCTGCGCGGCCGCCAGCGCTCGGTCCACAACACCTATTTCACGCTCCCGGTGCTGTTCACGATGATCAGCAACCACTATGCCGGTCTGTACGGCCACGAGTGGAACTGGGTGCTGCTGCTGACGATCTCGATCGCCGGCGCCCTGATCCGGGTGTGGTTCGTCCAGCGCCACAAGGGCAATGCCAACCCGCTGGTCCTCGCATCGGGCTTCGTCTTCATCGCCTTCACCGCCCTGCTCGCCTTGCCGCGTCCCAGCGCCGACGGCGGCGGACCGGTCGCCTTCGCCGAGGTCCAGCCCATCATCCAGGCCCGCTGTACGCCCTGCCATGCCGCCAAGCCGACGCAGGAAGGGTTCCTCGCGCCGCCCAAGGGGTTCCTGCTCGAAACCCCCGCACAAATTCACGCCATGGCCGCGGCCATCAACCAGCAGGCGGCCGCCTCGCGGGTCATGCCGCCGGGCAACATGACGAACATCACCGATGCCGAGCGCCGCATGATTGCGCGCTGGTTCAAAGGCGGCGCACAATAAAGGTATGAACCTCCGCACCCGCCGCCTGCCCTGGCGTCGATTGCTGACGGCGGCGCTGGCGGCGGTCGCGATCTTCCTCTTCTGGAGCCAGACGGCCGAGCGTGGGCAGCGCGAAGCGGCACGCGGACCAACGATTTCCGCCGAGGCACGCGAGGCGGGCCAGGGCTGGGGCGCGAGCGTGGGCTTCGCCGACCAGCGCCGGCTCGACGATCACTATGAGAAGCATGGCGGCGAGTTCGGCCGCATCACCAAGCAGGACTATCTGCGGCAGGCGCAGCTGCTGCGCGATGCGAAGGTCGGCGGACCGATCCTCGAGACCGTGCGGCGCGATGGTGTCGTCACGCGTTTCGACCGTGACACCGGCGCCTTCATCGCCTTCAATCCCAACGGCATCATAAGAACCTTCTTCAAGCCCAACGACGGCGAGCGCTACTACCGCCGGCAGTCCGAACGGGGGAGCAATTGAAGCCGCCACCGCCACCCGGCCCGCCCGATGTCGCCGAGCTGCAGGAGCTGATCGACCAGTGGGCCGGCTTCGTCAGCGATCTGGAGAGACGGGAGTACACGTTCGACCTCGACAACTGGCTGAACGATGTGGACGTGCGCGAACTGATCCTCGAGGCCCTGCCGATGTTCAGCCGCGAGGAGATGGGCGATCATGCGCTGAAGCTCGACGAGGCGGACCGGGCCTTCATGGCCGCGACGCGGGACTTCAAGCGCTGTGTCTGGGGCAGCGGCACGGCGCGCAAGGAGCATTGGACCGCCCAGAAGAACTGGTGGTACTTCCGCACACCGGCCCGCTCCAACGCCCAGCTTGAAGACGAGCTCGCCACGGTTCGCTAAGACGAAGACATGAGCACGCCGAAAATTCTGGTCGAGGCCCAGGGGCCGGTGACCACCATCATCATCAACCGGCCGCAGGCCCGGAACGCCCTCGACAACGAGGCGGCGCACGGGCTCACCGCCGCGCTGCGCGCCTTCGAGGCCGATGCCGGCGCGCGCGTCGCCGTGCTGACCGGCGCGGGCGGCGCCTTCTGTGCCGGCGCCGACCTGAAGGAGCTGGGCGCGGGAACTGACTATTTCCCGTGGGCGGGCAGCGACGAGGGACCGCTGCGGGCGCCGCTGTCCAAGCCGGTGATCGGCGCCATCGAAGGCCATGCCTGCGCCGGCGGGCTGGGGGTCGCTCTGTTCTGCGACATCCGCATCGTCGACGAGACGGCGACCTTCGGCGTCTTCTCGCGGCGCTGGGGCGTGCCGATGAGCGACGGCACGACCGTGCGCCTGCCGCGCATCATCGGCCAGGGCCGTGCCATGGACATGCTGCTGACCGGGCGCGCCGTCGGCGCCGACGAAGCGATCGCGATCGGGCTGGCCACCCGCAAGGTAGCGCGCGGCACAACGCGCGCGGAGGCCGAGGCGCTGGCCGGCCAGATCGCGGGCTTCCCGCCGATCGCCATGACCTCGGACCGTCGGTCGGCCTATGAGAGTTTCGACCGCGACGAGGCGTCGGCGATCCGCCGCGAGATGGAACTGTCGCTCGAGGCCCGGCGGCGGGAATCGCAGAGCGGCGCGGCGCGCTTCGCCCAGGGCGAAGGCCGGCACGGCCAATTCAAGAAGTAATCCGAGAGGTAGGGAATATGCGGGCGCTGGTTTGTCATGCCTATGGTCCGATCGACAGTCTGAAGGTCGAGGACATTCCGCAGCCCTCGCCGAAGGCGGGCGAAGTGCTGGTCAAGGTCCGTGCCGCCGGCGTGAGCTTCGCCGCGATGCTGGGCGTGCAGGGCAAGCATCAGAACAAGCCCCCTCTTCCGTACGTGCCCGGCAACGAACTGGCCGGCCACGTCGTGGCGCTGGGCGATGGCGTGACCAACGTGGCGATCGGCGACCGCGTGGCCACCGGCGTCAGCCAGGGCGCCTTCGCCGAGTACGCGACGGCTGCGGCCGCGAACCTGGTGTCGATCCCCGAGATCATGCCCTATGCCGAGGCGACGAATTTCCCGACCCTCTACCCCACCGCCTACGGCGCCCTGAAGTGGAAGGCCAACCTGCAGCCCGGCGAAGTGCTGCTGGTACACGGCGCGGGCGGCGGCTCAGGCCTCACCGCGATCGAAGTCGGCAAGGCGATGGGCGCGGTCGTGATCGCGAGCGCGGGCGGTGTCGACAAGTTGAAGGCGGCCCGAGAGGCCGGCGCGGATCACCTGATCGACTATCGCGCCGAGGACCTGCGCACCAAGGTGCTCGAGCTGACGGGCGGACGCGGCGCCGACGTGATCTATGATCCGGTCGGCGGATCGGCCTTCGAAGCCTCGCTACGGTGCGTTGCGCCGGAGGGCCGCATCATTCCGATGGGCTTCGCCAGCGGGACGGTTCCGCAGATTCCCGCCAACATCCTGCTGGTCAAGAACGTCACGGTAATCGGCTTCTACTACGGCTACTGGAACGGCTGGGGCGGCAAGGGCACGCCATCGCCGAAGGAAGCCGAGGCGCTCGCCAAGCGCCGCGCACTGGTGGCCGCCGCCCAGAGGGACCTCACGCGCTGGTTCACGGAAGGCAGGCTCAAGGCGACCGTGGCTGCGACCTACGACCTCGCAGACTGGGTGAAAGCATTTCGCCTCATCGAGGAGCGCACCGTGGTGGGCAAGGCCGTCCTCGTTCCGTAATGCAGGGACGCTTGTCGGTCCTGCGGTGGTTCCGGCATAGTCGTCCGCATGCCGGTACAGTGGACGATCTCCAAGCCGCACCGACTCGTGATCGCCGTCGCGCGGGGCGAATTGCGGCTCCACGACATCGAGCAGTATCTCGACGGGGTGGCCATCGCCGAGGTGCTGCCCTACCGCAAGATCTTCGACATGACGCACGCCACCGTGATGCTGAGCGACGCCGACATGATGGCGCTCGGGGCGCGCATCCGCGCCTACCTCCAGGTCATAAAGCTCGGCCCCCTCGCCATCGTCGCAGTCACCCAACGCGCCTATGAGCAGGCCAGCCTCTTCCAGGTCCTGGCCGAGGGCGACCGTCCCGTGAAGATCTTCCGCGAGCTGCACCAGGCCCGCGATTGGCTGGACACTTTCGACATGGACTCCGATTAGCGCGGCGGCGCGATCAGGCCGGCCACACTTTCGGGAAGGTCTTGCATTCGAGACGGTCGCCGGGCTTCAGCCCGTGGCCTTCGATGGGTGGCGAGATCTGTCCGGCGCGGGCGCCGTAGCGCGCATCGTCGCCGCACCAGCGGGTGGCCCAGGCGCGACGGCGACGGTCGGTCGAGCGGTTGCCCGAGGCGCCGTGCAGCGTGAGCGCGTGGAAGGCGATGACGTCGCCCGGCTCCATGTCCCAGGCGAGGAATTCGTGTTCGCCGCGCTCGGCATCGAGATCGGGCAGCGGCTCGAAGCGGCTGTCCTGGACCTGCAGGTCGACGCCGCCCTGCTTGAAGAACTTCGGCTGGAACCAGCGGCCCCAGCGGTGCGAGCCCTTCACGTATTCGACGCAGGTCTCGCGATCGACCGGATCGAGCGGCGTCCACAGCGAGATCACCTGCTCCCCGTCGATCGGATAGTAGGGCTGATCGTGATGCCAGGGCGTGCGCTCCTGCGTGCCCGGCTCCTTCACCAGCAGATGGTCGTGATAATACACGACCTCCTGCGAGCCCATGAGCCGGGCCACGATCTCGCGCGCGGGCGATTCGTAGACGAAGGCGCGGGCCGCGGGATGACGCTGCCAGAGCTGGAAGTCGACGAAGAAGAGACCCGGCGCGCCCTGCGGCGTGTTGATCCGCACCATCGGTCCCGGACTGGCCATGTCGTCGTCCACCGCCGCCCGCATCCGCTCGATCCACTCCATGGGAATGGCGTTGCGCAGGCAGACGGCGCCATCCTCGCGATAGCGGGTGATCTCGGCTTCGGTCGGCATCGGACGTCAGCTTCCCTGCATCATGCGGAGCGGCGTGTAGACCAGCACCGTCTCGCCCTTCTGGTTCTTCACCAGGTTGGTCGTCCGCACCAAGGCGCGCATCGGGTCCTTGGAGGTCGGCTTGATCTCGGTGAGCTCGATCTCGACGTGGATCGTGTCGTTGACGTAGGTCGGGCCCTTGATGTCGAAGCCCATCGACAGGAAGGCGAGGCCCGTTCCCTGCAGGGTCGTCGGAATCACCAGCCCTTCCGCCATCGCATAGACCAGGGCGCCCGGCACGGGATGCCCGCCGCGCATCGGCGCGTGCTCCCTGATGTATTCCCGGTTCGTGAACAGCTCCTCGGAAAAGCCGCAAAGGGTCACGAAATTCAGCAGATCGGCCTCGAAGATGGTTCGGCCATAGGTGACGAACTTGTCGCCGACCTTGAGGTCCCGCCAGTTCCAGCCTTCACCGAGCTGTTTCATGGGGCCGTTCCCTCAGTGAGCGTGGGCGGGATGTGCGCCTTCGCGCAGCTTGTAGAGCCTGCTGCAGTAAGGACACTCGACGTGTCCCTCGCTGCCCAGGTTGAGGTACACTTTGGGATGGCCCAACGCGCCGCCACCGCCATCGCAGGCGACGCGGTCAGTATCGACAGTGATGACTTCAAACGGCTCCGTCACGATCCCACTCCTGTTACGCCGGCGAATGATAGCGGTCTCCGCGGCCGCGGTCATGCTCTCCGCCTGCGCCCCGACGGTCGTTCCGGCGGGCGGCCCGGTGCAGACGCCGCGGCTGACCGAAGATCGTTATGTCGCGGCGGACGGGACTTCGCTACCGCTGTCGATCTGGCCTGCGGCAAACGGCGCGCCGCAAGCAGTCATTCTCGCCCTGCACGGCTTCGGCGACTACCGCATGGCCTGGGAGGAGCCGGCCGGGACCTGGTCCGGCGCCGGCATCACCACCTATGCCTACGACCAGCGCGGTTTCGGCGGCAGCCCGACCCGCGGCCGCTGGCCCAGTACCGAAACGCTGGTGGAGGACGCCAATACAGTTGCGGCCCTGGTGCGCTCCCGGCATCCCGGCGTGCCGTTCTACCTGGCCGGCGAGAGCATGGGCGGCGCCGTGGTGCTGGTGGCCGCCGATCGCGGAACCGAATCGGACGGGTTGATCCTGTCGGCGGCCGCCGTCCGGTCGCGCGACACGTTCGGCCCGGTGGCCAGCGCAGGCCTGTGGTTCTTCGCCCACACCATCCCCTGGATGCCCGCCGGACCGACCTCGATCGACTACCAGCCGACCGATAATCCCAGGACCATCGACAAGCTGCGCAACGACCCGATGATGCTGCGACAGCCCCGTCTCGACATGGCCTACGGCCTGGTCGACCTGATGGATGACGCACGGGCCTCCGCGGCCCGGGTCAAGGAACCCTATCTGATGATGTACGGGCTGGGCGACCGCATCGTGCCGCAGGCGCCGGTCAAGGCGGCCATCGAGATCATGCCGCCACGACCCGATTCAAAGCTCGCCTTCTACAAGAACGGCTATCATCTGCTGATGCGCGACAAGGCGGGGCCGGCCGTGACGCAGGATGTCATGGCGTGGATCTCGGATCACGAAGCCCTGCTTCCGTCGGGTGCGGACGCCTCGCAATCCCTGCCCGCAATGGCGAGCCTCTGGGGATCGAAGCGCAACGGTCAGGCGAGCGCTAGGCCCCGCAGCGAATGACGACCGACGCGGGACCACGCACCGTGGTCATGTCGCCGCGCGTCGGCATGTTCTCCATCTTCAGCGTGACGAAGCTGCCGCCCGTGCCGCTGCACATCGCGACCGCGCGGGTCTGACACGCGCCGGGTTCCTGGCAGCTGATCGCGATGGCGGGCTTGCCGTCGGTCCAGGTGACCTGGGTCGCATTCGTTTCCGTCCGGGGATCCTGGCCGGGCGTGCCCTTCGCCATGCTGCAGGCCGCGACCAGACCTGTGATGCCCATCACGAACATCCACCGCATCGTCGATCGCGTCGTCATCTGCTCTCCCCCTTGGCCTCCTGCAGGAGGCCAGCAACAGTACCCCGCGGCGCCGGACAGGTGCAAGGTCGGGCGATTCGTGGCCTACTGCGGGACATGAAGACACGACTTGGAATGCTGGTACCGTTCGCCGCCGCAGGGCTGTTGCTGGCCCCCCTTTCCGGACACGCCCAGCAGACCGACGAGCAGCTGGCGGCGCGTTGCGCCCAGCTCGGGGCGCTCTTCGACCGCTACAATCTGCAGCGCGGCGAAGGCTCGGGCGGCCCCAACATGTCGCGTCTCGGCGCCGCCCTCGATTGCCAGAGGGGCCGATACCAGCAAGGCATCAGGGCGCTGGAGGAGCTGCTCCAGCGCAACCGCATTCCCTATCCGCCGGCCAACTGAAGGTTACTTGCCCTTCAGCTTGAACTCGCGCCACAGAACGATGCCGCTGGCATTGTCGAGCGCCATGCCGTCGAGCTGCTTCTTCAGCTCGAAGGCGGTCGGGCGCCAGATGAGGGTGCTCTCCCCGCTCGCGCCCTCGAAGCGGCCGGTGCCGCCGGTCAGCCTGAAAGTGCCACGGCAGCCGACCAGCTCGTATCCGGCACAATCCCATTCGCCCCACGCTGTCGCGCCATCATGGGCCGTGAAGCTGCACGCGCCCGTCGCGCTGGTCTTGCGGCTGGCCTGGTCGATCTTCGACGACAGCGCGCAGCCGACGCGGCCTGCCTGCTGTGGCCCCTCGTCGGTCTCGATGAACATCGGACCGGCCAGTTTGCCCGCCACCACGAGCTGCTTCTCGCCGGCCCGCACGACCGTGCCGTTGGCGAGCACCACCGCGAAGGCATTGAAGGTCTGGGTTTCGTCCTGTGCGACCGCCGGAACGGCGGCCAGAAAAACGAGGGCGCCCGCGAGGGCGCGACTTACCATCGTCATGGGCCGCCTCACTTGAAGTCGATGATGACGGCGTCGGCGCCAAGGGAAACCGCGAGGCCCTGGCGGCGGGTCTTCAGGTCGATCAACACGCCGTTGGGATTCTCCAGCCACATCTCGCCGCTGCCCTTGTCGCCATAGGCCGCGCCATAGCGCGCCTGGCCGTACGCGCCGGGGAACTGGCGCAGTTCCTTCAGATTGTAGACGTCGCCATAGGCTTCCATCTTGGAGACGCCGAAACCGCCGACGCCAAGCCCGCCGACCGAGAAGCGGTAGCTGCGTCCTCATAGTGCAAGGTGCCGCTGCCGACGTTGCCGCTACCGAAGAAGGCCACCTGGACCTGCTCGATGT
>JAGNNA010000218.1 GCA_017990895.1 Reyranella sp. | reverse complement strand
CATCCTGCGGCGCTTCCTCGCCAACCCGACGATGACCCTGGGCGTCGTGGCCCGGATCCATTGGCAGGCCTTGCATCTGTGGCGGAAGCGGGCGAGATTTTACGCCAAGCCAGCACCGCCGTCGGAGCTCGTGACCCGCTGACTTGCACTTCGGACAGCATGCCCCTCGCCGCCCGGTTCATCCTCAAATCCCTGGAACGCCTGTCCGTTGGACGCCTGACCGTGCAACTCCCCGACGGCAAGGTCCGCGTCTTCGGAAGGCCCGACGCCTCGCCACACGCCGAGATCGACGTGCGCGACTGGCGCTTTTTTCGCCGGGTCCTGCTCGACGGCGACATGGGGTTCGCCGAAGCCTATATGGAGGGCTTCTGCGAGTCGCCCGACCTGCCGGCCCTGATCGGGCTGCTGCTCGCCAACGAGCAGGCGCTGGGCAAGATCACCCGCACCAACTTCTTCCACGGGCTGTTGCTGAAGTTCCTGCATCGGCGGCACGAGAACACGCGCGAAGGGTCCAAGAAGAACATCCATGCCCATTACGACCTGGGCAACGAGTTCTACGGCCTGTGGCTCGATCCCTCGATGACCTACTCCTCCGCCCTCTACGAGGGCGAAGCGGAGAAGCCTCTCGAGGCCGCCCAGATCGCGAAGTACGAGCGCATCCTCACGCAGCTCGGCGCCCGCCAGGGCGATTCGATCCTCGAGATCGGATGCGGCTGGGGCGGCTTTGCCGAAGTGGCGGCCCGGCGCGGCATGCGGGTCACGGGCGTGACCATCTCCCGGGAACAGCTCCACTATGCCCGCGCCCGCCTCGAGCGGGCAGGACTGGCCGACAGGGTCGACCTGCAGTTCCGCGACTATCGCGACATCGAAGGCCGCTACGACCACATCGTGTCGATCGAGATGATCGAGGCGGTCGGCGAACGCTACTGGCCGGACTATTTCGCGACGCTGAAGCGCCATGTGGTGCCGGGCGGCTCGGCCATCGTGCAGGCAATCGTCATCGCCGACGACTTCTTCGAGCGCTACCGCAAGCACCCGGATTTCATCCAGACCTACGTCTTTCCCGGCGGCATGCTCCTGTCACCCTCCAGCCTGCGCGAGCAGTGCCGGCAGGCAGGCCTCAAGGTGGCCGAACTCTACAGTTTCGGACTGGACTATGCGCGGACCCTGGAAACCTGGCTGGGCCGCTTCGACGGCGTGGCAGACCAGGTCGGCCGGATGGGCTTCGACGAGCGCTTCCGCCGGATGTGGCGCTATTACCTCGCCTATTGTGCCGCAGGCTTCTCCACACGCCGCACGGACGTTTTGCAGGCACACTTCAGGCATATATAACTGTCGGCAACCATAAGGCCGCCGCTCGAAGGTGAGCCGAACAGGAAGGCAAAATCCGCGTGCATGCGCCTCAGCCCGGCCTCGGCTCGACCACGTCCATAAGACTGCGTTTCGACCGTCTCGTCGCCTACTCCACCAATCAGCTCCCGCTCAACATGGCGGCCCTGCCGGTGGTGCTCAACGTCAGCCACTTCTACGGGGAAGTGCTCAAGGTGCCGCTCGGCATCATGGGCCTTATCTTCATCACGACGCGCGTGATCGACGCGATCCAGGATCCGGTGATCGGCCTGATCAGCGACAAGTTCACCCATCGGGGCCCGCGCGGACGTCTCACCTTCGTCGGCCTGATGCTGCCCCTGCTGATCGGCGGCTTCTACATGCTGTTCCATCCGCCGGAGTCTCTGTTCACCCAGCCCGGCTGGCTGGCGACCTGGCTGTTCGTCGCGCTCTTCGTCGTGCATCTCGGCTATGCCGGCGTCTCGATCAGCTATCACGCCCACGGTGCCGAGCTGACCGACGACTACAACGAACGAACCCGGGTCACGGTCGGCCGCGAAGTGTTCGGCCTGATCGGCATGACGCTGGCCGTGGTGCTCCCTACCTATTTCACCGCCCAGATGGGCGAGCATGCCGGCTACGTCTACATGGGGCTGATCTTCATCCCCATCGCCGTGCTGTTCGCGCTCCCGACCCTGCTCTGGTCGCCGCCCTCGGTGCATCCCCCGGTGGTGCGCGAGAATCCGGAGATCCATGTCCGGTACTTCCGCGACTGGCTGATCGGCCTGATGCCGGCGCTCGCCCGACCGACCCGCAGCATGGAGCGAAGCACCACGATCAAGACGCTGATCCCGTTCTTCGCGCCGCTGAAGAACAGGCTGTTCCGCCGGCTGCTGCTCGTGTTCATCGTCAATGGCGCGGCGCTCGGCGTCGCGGTCTCGGTCATGCTCTTCTACGTCGAGCATGTGCTGAAAGGGAACAAGCTGCAGGCCGGGATCATCCTGCTGGTCTATTTCGGTGCCGCCGCCGCGAGCGTGCCGCTCTGGATGCTCCTGTCCCGCCGCTTCAGCAAGACGGCCGCCTGGTTTATCGCCATGGTCCTGACGGCCGTGGCGATGACGTTCGGCGTGTTCCTCGGCGCGGGCGACTTCGTCTGGTTCATGCCGATCGCCATCATCACAGGCCTCGGTATCGGCGCCGACTACGGCCTGCCACCATCGGTCCTGGCCGACATCATCAACTCCGACGAGGGCAAGGACACGAAGGGCGATACAGGCGCCTATTTCGGGCTGTGGGCGCTGTCGACCAAGCTGGCGACGGCCATCGGCGCCGCCGGCTCGCTGCCGGTGGCCGCCCTGCTGGGCTTCAATCCTTCGCAAGGCCAATACAGCGGGACAGCGTTGATCTTCGTCTACATCGTCGTTCCGGTGATCATCAAGATCATCGCGGCGCTGCTCATCTGGTTCATCCGGATCGAGGCCGACCGCGGCTCCGTGCGCGACGAACTGCTGGGACGGGGCCTTTCCAGCATTAACTAAGCGAGGAAGTCGAGCCTCTGCGGCTGGCGCAGTCCGAAATCGTACGACTGGCCCCAGCAGCCGCGGGCCAGCGTGGCGAACACGTTGCGGAAGTCGACCGTGTGCCTGAGGTCGCCGTCCTGGAGATCGGACAGCGACGGGTAGGCGCCGTGGAGGCCGCCCTTCACGCTGCCGCCCATGACGAATTGCGGGGCTGACGTGCCGTGATCCGTGCCGCCGCTGGCGTTCTGCTTGGCACGCCGGCCGAACTCCGAATAGGTCACCACGACCACGTCCTTCCAGAGGTCGGCGGCGATCAGATTGCGGCGCAAGACCGCGAGGTTCGACGCCAGGGATGCCAGCAAGCGCTCGTGCGTCGGCGGCTGGTTCGCATGCGTGTCGAAGCCGCCGAGGGCCACCTTGATCGCCACCACGGGGACCCTGGCAGAGAGTATTCGCGTGGCGAGATCGAGCTGGCGGCCCAGCAGAAGCTCCTGCGGATAGGACTCGGCCGGCGCCGGCGCGTCACGCAGCCGATCGCGCAGGCCAGCCGCCGCAGCGTTGATCTCCTGCCGCACCACCAGCAGGTGGCGCAGGGCCGGATTGCCGCCGTCGGCCATCGGCGATGCCGTGGCGAGGGCATTGGCCTGGCGCAGGAAATTCTCGGCCTCCTGCATAACGATGGTGCGCAGCGACGGGCCGGTCGCCGGCAGAGCGTTGGCGTCGGCAACGATACAGTCGACACCGATGCCTTTGGCGAGCGCCGCCCCTCTGAACGCCTGGGCGATCCAACCTTCGCTCAGCGTCTGGGACGCGGCCGACGCGGTGTCCCAGATCTCGATCGAGCGAAAGTGCGAGCGGTTGGGATAAGGATAGCCGACGCCCTGCAGGATCGCGAGGTCGCCCGCCTTCCACGAGTCCATCAGCGGCGCGAGCTTCTCGTGCAGCCCGACCCTCTCGTCGAGCTGCACGACCTTTTCGGGGGGCACGCCGATGCCCGCACGCAGTTCGCGGTATCTGGGATCGGCATAGGGCACGACCGTGTTCAGCCCGTCGTTGCCGCCCTTCAGTTCGACCAGCAGGAGAACACGGCCCACGGCACCCTCCTCACTTCAGCTGGTAGGCCGTATCGAGCATCGCCCCCGCCACGATCGCGCCCGAAGTCCCGCCGGCATCCGCACCATCGACCGGCTGACGCGGCAGCAGCGTCCGCAGCAGCACGGCGCTGTCGACACCCGCCAGGGTCGGGCCGAGGCGCACCTCGTTGCCGGCATTGCGCAGGCTGCGGCCTTCGACGGGACGCGGCGGCTCCATCATCTGCATGGCCGCGGGGTCGGGAAGCTGCTCGCGGCGATCGGCACGCCGGTCGGGACGGTTGGCCATCCGCATGCCGCCGTCCATCGGCGCCACGCTGGTCGCCTCGATCATGCGGCGCAGGAACTGCTGGCGCAGCAGCAGCGTGTAGGTCGAGATCCAGCTCTCGCCGCCGGCCCATCCCTTCACGTTCGGCGGATCGAACGGCACCTGCCCCAGGCCCTGCAGCATGCGGACCAGTCCGGTCTTTTCCGGGACCGGGAGGCCGAGCACGCGAACCGAGCCGACGATGAGGTCGACCGGCGACTTGATGAGGGCGCCGCGGTTGGCGAGGTCGCGAAAAGCTGCCGACAGGAACAGCGCCCGCATCAGCGGCTTGATCTCGTAGCCACCCTGGCGGAATCCGGCCGCCAAGCGTGTCACTTCGGCGGGATCGGGCGTCAGTGACACGAACTCGCGCCAGAGTTTCTCGACGATCGTCTCGGCCGTGCGCGGATGGGCCAGCAGGATCGTCAGGATTTCATTGCCGCCGAAGCGGCCGGACCTGCCGAGGAAGGTCTTCTGGCCATCGTCGTGCCGGCCCGGATGCTCGACGAACTGGCCCGACTCGCGGTCGACGCCCCAGCCGGTGAAGGCACGCGCAGCCGACTTTATGTCGGCTTCGCCGTATTGGCCCTCGCCCAGGGTGAAGAGTTCGAGCAGCTCGCGGGCAAAGTTCTCGTTGGGCTGACGTGCCACCGATCCCCTGCCGTCGAGATAG
Organism: Reyranella sp.; assembly: GCA_017990895.1. Lineage (GTDB taxonomy): Bacteria > Pseudomonadota > Alphaproteobacteria > Reyranellales > Reyranellaceae > Reyranella. Next base: position 3,552 of record JAGNNA010000218.1, on the reverse strand, counting down.
ATGAGCATCGCCGGATCGCGCGCGACGGCCCTGAGCAGGCTCGCGTAGTTGCCCAGCGCCTCGCGCCGGAACAGGGCGTTCTGGCGGAACAACGACGACGGATAGCGCACCTTCATCAGCGAGGACGTGAAGTGTCCGTGCCAGAACAGGGTCATGCGCTCGACCAGCGGCTGGTCGGTCGTGATCAGCTCCTCGACCCACCAGTTCTTCAGTTCGCGACCCTGCTCCCGGACCGGCAGCATGACCTCCAGGTTCTTGCCGTCGAGGCCCTGCTTGCGCTGGGATTGAGCGGCCTTTTGAAGCCTCTGAAGTTCCTCCGGCCCCATGCCGATCCAGCGGGGCGCCGGGGTGATCGGCTCCCGCCGCAGGTTGGCGAGCAGCCCATCGACCGCTGCGGTATAGTCGAGCGCTTCGAGCGCACGGATATCCGCCGGCGTCGCCCCGAACGAGGTACGCGCCAGGAGATGCCGCGCCTCGTCGAACCCCATCGCCGAAGCCGCGCGCGCCGGCGCCGCGGACCAGAGACCACTGGCGAAACCGGCCGACAGGGCGGCAGCGCCGCCCACGAAACCTCGACGCCCCAGGCGTGTGCTCACGACAGGCCTCCTACTGTGGCGGACGCGGCGGGCCTCCGCCCGGCGGCGGGCGATGTGGCGGCGGTGGCGGCGGCGAGGCGACACGGTCGATGAGCAACCTCTGCAGGCGTTCGCGCTGACCGGGCTGCAGACTGGGCTCGAGCTGGGTCAGCGTCCGCAGCGTCTCCTTCTGCTGCTCGGCCCGCAACTGACTGACCTGGTCGACGAGGGTGTTGATCTTCGCCATGTCGCGGGGCGTGCGGGAAATCTCCAGGCCCGTCTGTTCGCGCAGGCGCGCAATCGCCTGCAGGCGCTCCCTTCGCTCCTTCGCATACTCGTCGAACAGGTCCTGCATGACCTTGCGCTGGCCGGCATCGAGATCGAGATCCCGCACCACCATTTCCACCGGATTGAGGCGTGGACCGCCGGGTTGCGCGGGCTGGCCGGGCGTGCCGCGCGGCGGTGGCGGCATTCCATGCATGTCGAACGGCGGCGCGATCCAGCCGCGGTAAATGAAGCCGGCCAGGACGAATGCGTTCAACAGCAGCGAGAGCCCGAGCAGGATCTGGATCAGGCGCGAGGTCATCAGATGCCGTCGCCGGCGAAGAACTCGCTGACCTCGTTCGAGGCGATGCTCGTGGTACTCGCGGTGTCGGTCCCCGAATAGGCCTCGCCTTGCCGGGCAAGAGATTCGCCCAGGCCACCGCCCACCATGAAGCCGCCGGTTGCGACGACCACGGCCGCCACCGCCATGACGCCCTGCTGGAGGGCATGACGCCGCCGTCCGAACAGCCAACCACTGAAAAAGCCGCCCGACGGGGCCTTGCGCTCGGCATCGAAGCCGACCAGCGCGCGTGCGCGTACGACCATGCGCTCGGGCGCGGCCGGCAGGGGCTTGCCCAGAACATCGGCAAGGTCGAGGGCAGCGCGTCGCAGCGCCGCGTCCGCCGCCACGGCCGATTCGATCGGGGCGGCGGCTTCCTCGGTCAGACGGCCTTCGAGCCAGGCGGCGAGTTCCATATCGCTCACCGCCGCAGGACCGCACACGGGCACGGCGGGAGGCTGGATGGCGAGGCTCCGCCACAACTCCTTGTCGCTCCTCGGGGTCTGCCGGGTGTTCATGGGTCGCTCCTGCTCATACTACGCCAATACATGGCGGTTCATCCCCCACCGCCGGGAACTTCCTCCCGGAAATACGCGCGCAATCTCTGCAAGGCCTTGTGATGAGTGCTGCGTATGGTCTGAGCATCGACCGAGAGCAAGCGTGCGACTTCAGTGACGTCCCGCTCTTCGTCGTACAGATACCTCAGAATCAGCATCTGTCGGGCCGTAAGCAACCCTTCCGGAATCTTCAGCTTTTCGACATGCCGGTCCTCGACACCCAGGAAAGCCTCCGGCACATCGTCGATCGGCTCGGTTGCCTGCCGCCGCCGGCGCATATGATCGATGGCGCAGGATCGGGCCACCACCGACAACCAGGTCGGCAGGCCGGCACGGGCCGGATCGTAGGTTTTCAACAGCCTGAATTCCCGTGCGCACAGCCGGACGAACACGTCCTGGGCGGCGTCCATCACGTCGTCATCGCCCACGCGGTAGGACGTCAGGGTCCGGCGGACGACGGCATTGATCAACGGCGCGGCGGCAATCACGAACGCATCCCATGTGCGTTTGTCGCCTCTGGTGAGTGCCTGCAGATCGATCTGGTTCAGTTCAGCCACACCCACGATCTTTCCGCCGGTCCGCCCTGCAGTTTAACAGGCTTTGTGGCCAAATGAGGCCCCGCTAGAGTTCTCCTAACATTTGAGGAGCACCGATGAGCGAATCGCTGACACGGCAACTGAAATTCACCAAGCATGCGGTTCGCGGCAAGGGTGTGGTCGTCGCCCAGAACGTGAAGGCGGCCGAAGTCGGCGCCTCGATCCTGCGCAAGGGCGGCAACGCCATCGATGCGGCGGTCGCCACGGGCATGGCGATCGGCGCCCTCGAACCCTGGATGAGCGGCATCGGCGGCGTCGGCTTCATGACGATCTGGAGCGCCAAGGAAGGCCGCGCCTGGACGGTCGACTACGGCCCCGTCTCCGCGAAGAAGCTCGATCCCTCGGTCTACGAGATCGTCGGCCCCGGCCCAGCCAACCCCTTCGCCTGGCCCGACATCAAGGAGCAGCGTAACGAGGTCGGCTATCACTCGATCGCCGTGCCCGGCATGGTCGCGGGCCTCGCCAAGGCACTGGAACGCTTCGGCACGGTCGCCTGGAAGGACCTGCTGCAGCCCGGCGTCGAGCTTGCCCAGCGCGGCATGGAACTCGACTGGTACATGCAGGTGATGATCGCCAACGGCGCGAAGCACCTGGAGAAGTTCCCCGCCTCCAAGGCGAGCTACCTGTGCGACGATGGTCGCGTCCCGGCGAGCGACTGGGCCGGCACCCGCCGCTACATCAAGCTCGGCAACCTGGGCGAAACGATGCGGCGCCTCGCCGAAGGTGGCCCGCGCGAATACTACGAAGGCAGCCTCGCGCGCGACATCGCGGCCGACCTGCAGGCCGGCGGCTCGAAGATCTCCTACGAGGATCTCGCGGGCTACGAGGCGAAGATCGTCGATCCCCTCGCCTTCGAGCACAACGGCGTCACCATCAACGTCGCGGGCGGCCTGACCGCCGGGCCGACCCTGCGCCGTGCCATCGAACTCGCGGGCGCGGCGACCAAGGGCAAGGGGGCGCCGGGCGCGGAATTCTTCGCCGCCATCGCCGAAGGCATGCACAAGGCCTACGACGAGCGGCTGAAGACGCTGGGCGACAAGCCGACCGACACCTGCACCACCCATTTCTGCGCCGCCGATTCCGAGGGCAACATGGTGGCGCTGACCCAGACCCTGATGAGCCTGTTCGGCTCCTGCGTGATGCTGCCCAAGACCGGCATCACCATGAACAACGGCATGCTGTGGTTCGACCCCGAGCCCAACCGCCCCAACTCGATCGCG
>JAGNNA010000217.1 GCA_017990895.1 Reyranella sp. | reverse complement strand
TTCGTGGACACCTCCCCATTTGAATGGGGAGGAATTCGAGCAAGGAGACTGAACGATGGCCATCGACTACAGCCAGCTCATTCCCAACAACGTCGATCTCTCGTCGGACCGCCGGTTGCAGCGCGCGCTGGAGAACTGGCAGCCGCGCTTCCTCGACTGGTGGAAGGACATGGGGCCCGACGGCACCTCGGCCTTCGACGTCTATCTGCGCACCGCCGTCTCCACCGACGCCAATGGTTGGGCCAATTTCGGCTACGTGAAGATGCCAGAATATCGCTGGGGCATCTTCCTGGCCGACCGCGATCCCAATCGGGAGATCGCCTTCGGCGACAACAAGGGCAAGCCCGCCTGGCAGGACGTGCCCGGTGAGATGCGCTCGACCCTGCGCCGGCTGATCGTCACCCAGGGCGACACCGAGCCGGCCTCGGTCGAGCAGCAGCGCCTGCTTGGCAAGACCGCGCCGTCGCTCTACGACCTGCGCAACCTGTTCCAGATCAACGTCGAGGAAGGCCGTCACCTCTGGGCGATGGTCTATCTGCTGCACGCCTATTTCGGCCGTGACGGCCGCGAGGAGGCGGAGGCGATGCTGGAACGCCATTCGGGCGATCCGGACAAGCCGCGTATCCTGGGCGCCTTCAACGAGGCGACGCCGGACTGGCTCTCCTTCTTCATGTTCACCTACTTCACCGACCGCGACGGCAAGTACCAGCTCGCCTCGCTGGCCGAGTCCGGCTTCGACCCGCTGGCCCGCTCCTGCCGCTTCATGCTGACCGAGGAAGCCCACCACATGTTCGTGGGCGAGACCGGCGTCGGCCGCATCCTCCAGCGCACCTGCGAGCTGATGAAGGAGCACAAGACAGACGACGTGCGTAGCCTCGGGGCCATCGACCTGCCGACCATCCAGAAGTATCTCAACTTCCACTTCTCGGTGTCGCTCGACCTGTTCGGCCAGGAAGCCTCGACCAACGCCGCCAACTACTACACGCAGGGCGTGAAGGGCCGCTTCCTCGAGACCCGCATCGACGACGACCATCTGCTCACCAACGCGAGCTACGAGATCGAGACGGTCGAGGACGGGCGCATCGTGAAGAAGGCGGTCCCCGCCCTGCAGGCGCTGAACGAGCGGCTGCGCCAGGACTATATCGACGACTGCGCCAAGGGCGTGCTGCGCTGGAACAAGACGATCGAACGAGCCGGCATCAACTTCGAGATGACCCTGCCGCATCGCGCCTTCGACCGGCAGATCGGCGCCTTCGCCGGCCTGCGTGTCTCTCCCGAGGGCAAGGTGCTCTCCGAGGCCGAATGGAACGCCAACAAGGATCGGTGGCTGCCGACCGACGAGGACCGAGCCTACGTCACCTCGCTGATGGGCGCTGCGGTCACCCAGCCCGGCCAGTTCGCCCACTGGATCGCCCCGCCCGCACGCGGCATCAACAACCAGCCTGCCGATTTCGAGTACGTCCGCTTCAACTAGAAGGCGTATCCCCGAATGACCCGCCTGCGCTTGGGGTCGCAGGCGGGTCGGGCCTCCGGTGTGGACGGAGGCAGGGAGGCCGTCCTGGGTCGACAGCTGCCGTCAGCATGACTGGTCGGGGCCCGCCAAGGTTGTGACCACCCTGTGGCTTGCGTGCGCGGTGCGGCCTGGGGCACGTTGCGCCGCCGGACATTCAGCACCCGCGAGGTCACCCGTCTTGAGCCCGATCCAGTTCGCCGCCATCGCCTTCGCCTGCATCATCGCCAGCGCGGTCGGCGGGGCCCTGCTGCGTCCTCGCCTGCCCGAGCATCATGTAAGCGGCGATTCGAAGGACGTGATCAAGCTTTCGATCGCGCTGGTTGCCACGATGTCCGCGCTGGTGCTGGCGCTCCTGTTCGCCTCGACCCGCACCTCCTTCGAGCGCACCAGCGGCCTGGTGAGCCGCCTCACGGCCGACATCGCCGAACTGGACCGCGTGCTGAAGCATTACGGCCCGGAAGCGGGACCGGTACGCGCGTCCCTGCGCGCAGAGATCCAGCCGATGATCGATTCGATCTGGCGCGACGATGCCATGGCTCGTGGCGCGAAGCTCGACGAAAGCAGGGCGCCCGAGGACGAAGTTCTCTACATGCTGCAGGACCTGCAACCCGCCAACGCCAAGCAGCAGGCCCTGCATGCGCGTGCCATCCAGATCAGCACCGACCTGCAGCAAACCCAGCTCGCTCTCTTCGCCCAGCCAACGGACTCGATCTCCAACACATTTCTGGTGGTTCTGATCGTCTGGCTGATGTTCATCTTCGGCATCTTCAGCATGTCGGCGCCGCCCAATCCCACGATGTTCATCGTAGTAGCGATGTGCATCCTCTCGGCATCTGCTGCCTTCTACCTGATCCTCGAGCTCGGCATGCCGTTCGGCGGCTTGATGCAGCTCTCCAGCGAGCCGCTGCGCAACGCCCTGAAGTAATCGGCCACGGCCGGCCGGCCCGGCTGGACGAGGCGCGAGAGCGACCGGAGGGAACCCCACGTGCGCCCCGTTGTTGCACCAAGTGTCAACGAGGAGCGCGCGATGAAAACGGTCAGCCGATCTTACGACAGCTACGCGCAGGCACGCGCGGCTGTGGATGCTGTCGAGAAGGCCGGTATTCCCTCGTCCGACGTGAGCTTGATCGCAAGCGAGCCAACAAACGCCGGGTCCGATGTCGCGACGGGGGCCGGCGTTGGCGGCGTGGCCGGTGGAGCTGCGGGCCTTCTGGCGGGTCTCGGTCTTCTGGCGATCCCGGGCCTCGGACCCGTGGTTGCAGCGGGATGGCTAGCGGCGATGGCTGTAGGAGGCGCAGCGGGCGCCGCCACGGGCGGCCTCATGGGCGCCCTGATCGATGCCGGGACCGACGAGGAAGAAGCGGCAGTTCTCTCCGAATCGGTCCGGCGGGGAAGCACACTCGTCACGGTTCGCGTCCCGGACGAGGAAGTGGGCCGCATCGAAGGTCTCTTGTCGATCCATCGCCCCACAGACCTCTCTGCACGTGCGGCGCGCTGGCGGGAGGATGGCTGGAAGACTTTCGATCCCGCCGCACCTCCCCTTGGGCTCAACGAGACCGAGACCGAGCGCATGCGCCGCGAATGGCGTGACGAGGGTATGGGCAAACAGGTCTGAACGCTCTCCGCTACAGCAGGCTGCCCGCAAGCATATCGAAGCGGTTACGGATTTCGGCAGCGCTCGGCGGCTGGTCGGCGTCCATCTCGGGGAACTCCTTGGCGAGTTCAGCACGATCGAACTCATCAAGATGAAGATGGGCCGCCGAATGATCGTCCGGAAGCGCATTGAGCGCGTTGTGCAGATGGAAAAGATGCCAGTGCGTCGGGCCGGAAATCGCGCCTGATTCGAGATGCGCCAACCGCTCCTTGAAGCGCTCCAGCACCTTCTTCCGTTCTTCGGACATGCGCCACCTCCTCGTTCGCTGCACGTTACAGTTTAAACCATACCGCAGGATGCGAGAGCTGAGCAGCGCCAAATCGAGCGAAACTCCCATTAACGCGGATCCCAAGCACCCGTTTCCAACGTCCTGAAGGAAACTTTCACTGTGGCTTTTGCGTTGATCAGGGAGAAACAAGGGAGCCCTGATCATGCAAAAGCTCAGTACAGCCTTGGTCATCGGCGGCATCGCCCTGATGCCACTTTGCGCCATGGCCCAGAACGTCGCGTCCGCGCCGGCCTCTGCGCCGGTCGTCAGATCGGATCATCTCGTTTTCCTGGGAAGCGATGCCCGTGTTCCGGCTTCGGCCATGGAGACCGTGCGGTACGCTGCGGACGCCGCGCGCCAGGCGCCGATCAGGATCGAGGGACGCGCGGACTTTGCAAATGCGGTGAAGCAGGAACTGGCCCGCCATGGTGCACCTGCAAGCTCGATCAGCATCGCGCCGGTCACGACCCAGCCCCTGCCAAAGGCTGGCGACGGAGTGGCCGTTTCCCCGGAGCGGAGCGTGAACCTGCGCTTCTAGCTCTCCGACCCGCACGATGAATGAGCCCGCCCGGTTTCCGGGCGGGCTTGTTCAATGCGATCACGATAACGGGAGAACCCGTCCTGAAGGTATCAGGACGGGTTCCTGCAGCCCCTCGGGGGAGAGGGACGGTCGCGATTGACCGCCAAAGGCCGCGAGGACACAACGCAGCATCCCAGCCATGGCTGCACCGCTCAATCGGCGGAAACCCGTCCCTCTCGATCGACGGTCAGCACGACCTCCGTCCGGCCCCTGAGGGCACGGGCACGCCACGTTCCGTGCGGGCCTGGAACGATGCTCTTCACCGCCTTGTAACCGTCCGCCTCTATCGCGCTCCTGGCGAAGCTCCCACCTTCCATTTCGGCCGGTGTGGAGGCTGCCGGCATTGTCGCGGAAGCAGTTTCGACCGTGGCCGACAGGACCACGGGGGGACGCTCCCGCATCTGCAACGGGACCGGCGCCTGCCGGACCTCGACCAGAGGCTTCGTGGCGGCTGTGTCGACAACGGGCTTCGATGCCGACGGCGCTTCGGAAGCGGTGGCCGCCTTGGCAGAGGCCTGAAACGGTCCACCATCAGGCAGCGGGGCCATCACGTGCGCGGCGGCGACCGCTGCCAGCAGCACCGAGGAAGCCACTACAAAGACGACGCCTTGCTTCATTGGGGGAGTTCCGTTGTGGTTTTGCGGCCCAATAACGCCGAAAGGGTTCGAAGCGTTGCGATCCGCCCGGCTGATCAGTATCGAAGGATCTCCTGAACTCTTCCGGGTCCCGTCATGGCGCTTCCCTCAGGCATTTCCTTCTCGTCCACGCATGCGGTCCAGCTGCCGGCCCGCTTCAATGCTGCTGTGCCCTTCATCGACCGTCACGTGGCGGAAGGCCGGGGCGAGAAGGCCGCCATCCTGACACGCGAGGAAACCGTGACCTATACCGAGCTCGCCGAGCGGGTGAACCGGACGGGCAACGCCCTGCTGGCGCGCCGGCTCTCGCCCGGCGACCGGCTGCTGATGGTGGTTAAGGACTGCCCGGCCTTCTTCTATCTCTTCTGGGGGGCGATCAAGGCGGGCATCGTGCCGGTGCCGCCCAACACGCTGCTGCGCGCGCCGGACTATGCCTACATGATCGAGGACTCGGGCTGCAGGCTCGTCGTCTACTCCTCCGAGTTCGCGGAGGAAATCGAGCCCGCCCTGAAGCAGCTCGGGGGCAAGGCGCCGGAGGCGATGACGGTCGACGCCTTCCTGGCCAAGATGGCGGAGGCCCCGCCCACGCTCGAGCCCCGGCTCGCCGGCCCCGAGGATGACTGCTTCTGGCTCTATTCGTCGGGATCGACCGGGCGACCCAAGGGCGCGGTCCACGCCCAGCGCGACATGGTGGTGACGAGCGAACTCTACGGCGTCCGCGTGCTCGGGGTCACCGAGCAGGACGTCTGCTACTCCGCCGCCAAGCTCTTCTTTGCCTACGGCCTCGGCAACGGCATGACCTTTCCGCTGTGGGTCGGCGGCACCGCCGTCCTCGACGATCGCCGGCCGACGCCGGACACGACCTTCACCAACATCGAGACCTTCAGGCCGACGATCTTCTACGGCGTGCCGACATTGTATGCCGCGCAGCTCGCAGCCCTCGAAACGGGCAAGCGCGATCTCTCGAGCCTGCGCGCCTGCGTCTCGGCGGGCGAGGCCCTGCCCGGCGACATGTTCCGCCGCTGGAAGGAGCAGACCCGGACGGTCATCCTCGACGGGATTGGCTCCACCGAGGCGCTGCACATCTTCATCGGCAACCGGCTCGACGATTTCCGGCCGGGCACCAGCGGCAAGCCCGTTCCGGGTTACGAGGTTCGCATCCTCGACGAGAACGGAGATCCGGTGCCGAAGGGCGAGAGCGGCCGCCTTTGGATCAGGGCGGAATCGGCCGCGAAGTACTACTGGAACAAGCCCGAGAAGACCGCCGAAACGATGGTGAACGGCTGGCTGAACACCGGCGACACCTACCGCGAGGACGAGGACGGGTATTTCATCTACGAGGGCCGCAGCGACGACATGCTGAAGGTCGGCGGCATCTGGTGCTCGCCGGTCGAGATCGAGAACTGCCTGGTCGAACATCCGGCCATCCTCGAAGCCGCCGTCGTCGGCCAGTCCGACGAGCAGGGACTGATCAAGCCCAGGGCGATCGTCGTGCTGAAGCAGCCGGGGGAAGCCGGCGCCGCCCTCACCGACGCGCTGATGGCCCACTGCAAGAAGACATTGGCGCCCTACAAGTATCCCCGATGGGTCGAATACGTCGCCGAATTGCCCAAGACCGCGACGGGCAAGATCCAGCGCTTCAAGCTGCGGGGCTGAGGGCCCCTGCGACCGGCCATTAAGCGATTGTTGGGCCCTGCATTTTCCGCTTTTATAGCCGCCAAGGGAAAACAGGGAGCGACAGCTCATGAAAAACAGATTGTTTGGGACCGCAGCAATTGCGGCGGTGATGGCGTTCGGCCTGCCGGCGATGGCGCAGAGCCCGATCAAGATCGGTTTCGTCAGCACCTTTTCCGGGCCGCAGGCCGCGATCGGCGAGGATATGCGCCGCTCGGTCGAGCTCGCCAAGGAACATCTCGGCGGCAAAATGGGCGGCAAGCCCTTCGAGATCATCTACGAGGACGACCAGTTCAAGCCGGACGTCGGCAAGGCACGCTCCGAGAAGCTCGTCCAGCAGGACAAGGTGAACTTCATCGGTGGCTACATCTGGTCCAACGTGCTGCTGGCCTCCTACAAGACCGTGGTCGACGAGGGCGACACGATCCTGGTCTCGGCCAATGCCGGCCCGTCGCAGATCGCGGGCGAGCTGTGCAACAAGAACTTCTTCTCGACCTCGTGGCAGAACGACCAGACGCCGATGGCGATGGGCGAGTATCTCAACACAAAGGGCGTGAAGAGCCTCTATCTGATCGGCCCCAACTACGCCGCCGGCAAGGACATGCTCGCGGGCGTCAAGCGTACCTACAAGGGCAAGATCGTCAGCGAGGACTTCACCAAGTGGCCCGACCAGCTCGACTTCTCGGCCGAGCTGACCAAGGTCGCCGCCGCCAAGCCGGACGGCATCTTCATCTTCTATCCCGGCGCGCACGGCGTTCAGTTCGTCAAGCAGTGGGCGCAGTCGGGCCTCAACAAGACGGTGCCGCTCTACCAGGTGTTCTCGATCGACGCGATCACCCTGCCGCAGCAGGGCGACCTCGCGCTGGGCACGCTGGGCGCCCAGGAATGGGTCAACGACCTGCCGAACGATGCCAACAAGAAGTACGTCGCCGACTTCAAGAAGAAGCATGGCGTCTATCCGTCCTACTACGGTGCGCAGAGCTACGACGCGATCATGCTGATGGCTTCGGCCACCGAGGCGCTGAAGGGCGACCTCTCCAACAAGGACAAGGTCCGGGCCGAGATGAAGAAGGCCAACTTCAAGTCGGTCCGCGGCGACTTCAAGTTCGGCAACAACAATTTCCCGATCGAGAACTTCTACATCCAGGAAACGGTCAAGGATCCGCAAGGCATGATGACAGTGAAGACCATCGCCACCGCCGTGAAGGACGCGGTCGATCCTTTCGCGGCCAAGTGCCCGATGAAGTGAGATAGCTTTCCTCCCCATTCAAATGGGGAGGTGTCGCCGTCTCACGGCGACGGAGGGGTCAGGAGCCTTGACCCCTCCGTCAGCGAAGACGCTGACACCTCCCCAGATGACTGGGGAGGAAAAGATTTTGGGAGCGCGCAGGCGCTCCCGTTTCGTTTGAGGGCGTGACGGAACAGATGGAATACCTGCTGCTCCAGGTGCTGAACGGCGTGCAGCTCGGCCTGTTGATGTTCCTGCTCGCCGCCGGACTGACCCTGACGCTCGGCATCATGGACCTGGTCAACCTGGCGCACGGCTCGCTCTACATGATGGGCGCCTACATCGCCTGGACCCTGATGGGCCTCACCGATTCGTTCGTCGTGGGCGCGCTGCTGGCGCTGCCGGCGATCTTCCTGCTGGGGGTCGCCGTCGAGATCGTGGTGATCCGCAAGCTCTACGCGCGCGATCACCTCACCCAGGTGCTGGCGACCTTCGGCCTGATCCTGTTTTTCAACGAGCTGGTGCGGGCGCTCTGGGGACCGGGCGGCAAGAGCATCGCGGTGCCGGGCTTCCTGAACCGCACCATCGAGATCCTGCCGGGCGTGCCCTACCCCGCCTACCGCTTCGCCATCATCCTCGTGGGTGTGCTCGTCGCGATCCTGCTGGCCTGGCTGGTGGCCCGCACGCGACTCGGCATGCTGATCCGCGCCGGGGCCTCGAACCGCCGCATGATCGGCGCGCTGGGCGTCAACATCGAGCTGCTGTTCAGCCTGGTCTTCGGGCTCGGCGCCGTGTTCGCCGGTCTCGCCGGCCTAATGGCCGCCCCCATCGCCTCGGTGCGGATCGGCATGGGCGACGACATCCTGATCCTCGCCCTCGTCATCATCGTCATCGGCGGCATCGGCTCGATCAAGGGCGCCTTCATCGCCGCCATGGTGGTCGGCCAGATC
>JAGNNA010000216.1 GCA_017990895.1 Reyranella sp. | reverse complement strand
CGTCACGCCCGACCTGCTCGCCGAGGCGGGCTACCGCTACCTGCTGGACTGGTGCATGGACGACCAGCCTATCTGGTTCCGCTGTCGAGGCGGTCGGCGCATCCTCGCGGTGCCCTATCCGCAGGAAGTGAACGACATTCCGCAGATCGCCGGCCGCAAGATCGGCGGCGACGCATTCGCCGACATCATCGTCGACCAGTTCGACGAGATGCTGGAACTCTCGCAGGAGCGGCCGCTGGTGATGGGCGTGGCCTTGCATGCCTATCTCGTGGGCCAGCCGCACCGGCTGCGGCATCTCAAGCGCGCGCTAAGTCACATCGCGAAACATCGCGACCGCATCTGGCTCACGACGCCGGGCGCCATCGCGCGGCATTGCCTGTCCCTTCCCGCCGGTATCGTTCCCTGAGGAGTTCCATGCGTCTGTTCACCGCCACGTTGGCGACCGAAACCAACACCTTCTCCCCCTTGCCGACCAGCCTTGAGAATTACCGTGAGTCGGTATTCTTTCGGCCGGGCGAGCATCCGATCGATGTGCCGCGCATGTGCACCGCGCCATTGTTCGTGGCCCGCGCCCGCGCCGAAGCGGAGGGCTTCGAGCTGATCGAGGGTAGCTGCTTCGCCGCCAGCCCGGCCGGCACCACCAACCGTGCCGACTACGAGACCATGCGGGACGAGATCCTGGGCCAGCTCGAGGCGGCGCTGCCGGTCGACGGGCTGCTGCTCGGCCTGCATGGCGCGATGGTGGCGCATGGCTACGACGACGTCGAAGGCGACATCATCGAGCGGTGCCGGGCTCTCGTGGGACCGAAATGCGTGATCGGCGTCGAACTCGATCCCCATTGCCATCTCACGATGAAGCGCGTGTCAAACGCCGACATCATCGTCCTCTACAAGGAATTTCCCCATACCGACGTCGTCGAGCGGGCCGAGGACGTGCTCGATCTCGTGCTGGCGACCGTGCGCGGCCAGGTGAAGCCCGTGATTTCGGTCTACGACTGCCGCCAGATCCAGAGCTATCCGACGACGATCCAGCCGATGCGTGGCCTCGTCGACCGGATCATGGCGATGGAAGGCAAGGACGGGATCCTGTCCGTCTCGATCGCGCATTGCTTTCCCTATGGCGACGTGCCCGAGATCGGCACGCGCGTGTTGGTGATCGCCGACGGCGACAAGAGGAAGGCGGACGCGCTGGCGACGCAGCTGGGCGAAGAGCTGGTAGGCCTGCGCGGCAAGACGGCACCGCAGTCCCTGGGCGTCGCTGCCGGCATCAGCGAGGGCGTGGCCTTCAACGACCTCCCTGTGGTGATCGCGGATCCATCGGACAATGCCGGCGGCGGCGCGCCGTCGGACAATACCGACATCCTGCAGCATCTGATCGAGAAGAACGTCGAGAGCGCGTGTCTCGGCCCGATCTGGGACCCGATCGCCGTCCGGATCTGCTTCGATGCCGGCCTCGGGGCCCGCATCGGTCTCCGATTCGGCGGCAAGATCGCGCCGAGCTCCGGCCAGCCGGTCGATGCGGAGGTCGAGATCATCGGCTTGAAACGCAATGCCTGGCAGCAGTTCGGTCCGACGCAGGTGCCGGTGGGGGATTGCGCGGCCGTGCACATCGGCGGGGTCGATGTCGTCCTGATCACCAAGCGTACCCAGGCGACCGGGCTCGAACTGTTCACCAACCTCGGCATCGATCCGACACAGCGGAAGATCGTGGTCGTGAAGTCGACCAACCATTTCATGGCGGCCTACGGGCCGATCGCGAAGAAGGTGATTTACGTCGAATCCAGTGGCCCGCTGCCGCGCGATCATCGCAAGGTCCCGTACACAAAGGTCGAGCGCCCGATCTGGCCGCTCGACCAGGACGCCAGGCCGCGCGGCCTGATCTACTAGCCGCGAAGCTGGACAAAGCGGAGCGCTGCTTTGCATACTCTCTGAGGGGAGTAAGGGAGTCGTAGGAATGATCAACCGTATTCTGGCGGGCGCGCTCGCGCTGGCCATTCCCTTCGCCGCGGGCCAGGCGCTGGCTCAGGAGAAGGTGCTCAAGGCCGTGATGCACGCCGATGTGCGCGTGATCGATCCGGTCTGGACGACCCAGACCATCGCCAACATCCATGGCGCGCTGATTTACGACACGCTGTTCGGCAACGACGCCGACCAGAAGCCCCAGCCGCAGATGGTCGGGAAGTACGAGGTGAGCCCGGACAAGCTCACCTACACTTTCACGCTCCGCGACGGCCTCAAGTTCCATGATGGCTCCCCCGTCACGACCAAGGACGTCATCGCCTCGCTGAAGCGCTGGGGCGCCAAGGATGGCGTCGGCCAGCGCCTTATGGGCTTCGTCACCAAGATGGAGCCGGTCGACGACAAGACCTTCACCATGGTGTTGAAGGCGCCGTACGGCATGGTGCTCGAGTCGCTCGGCAAGAGCGGCAGCTCGATCGCCGCGATCATGCGAGAGAAGGATGCGCTCACCGATCCGCAGCAGCAGATCAAGGAAGCGGTCGGCTCCGGTCCCTATATGTTTGCCAAGGACCAGTGGGTGCCGGGCAGCAAGGCGGTCTATCTCAAGAACAAGGACTACCAGCCGCGTACGGAGGCTCCGTCGTCCTTCGCCGGCGCCAAGGTTCCGGGCGTCGACCGTATCGAGCTGGTCTGGATCTCCGATCCGCAGACGGCGATGTCGGCCCTGGTCAACGGCGAGATCGACTTCTACGAGAACCCGCCCAACGACTTCCTGCCGATGCTCGAGAAGGCCCGCGGCGTCAAGCTGCTGAAGACCGGGAAGATCGACAGCACGCAGGGCTTCATCCGCCTCAATCACCTGCAGCCGCCCTTCGACAACATCAAGGCGCGGCAGGCGATGTACTACCTGATCAACCAGGAAGACTTCCTGCGCGCCATCGTGGGCAATCCAAAGTATTACAAGGTCTGCCCGGCGCTCCTGACCTGCGGCGGTCCGTACGAGAGCGCTGCCGGCCGCGAGTGGATGAAGGAGTACAATCCCAAGAAGGCCCTGCAGCTCCTCAAGGAAGCCGGTTACAAGGGCGAGCCGATCACCGTCCTGTCGGCGACCGACCACGCCACGATCACGCCAGCGACCCAGGTGCTGATCCAGGCGATGCGCGAGGCGGGCATCAACGTCGACGCGCAGTCGATGGACTGGGGTTCGGTCGTCTCCCGCCGCGCCAAGAAGGATCCGCCGGCGCAGGGCGGCTGGAACATCTTCGTCACGACGTCGGGCGGCGTGGGCTCGGCCAATCCCGTCCTTCACACCTGGATCGGGGCCGCCTGCGACAAGGGCCTGTTCGGCTGGCCGTGCGATGCAAAGATCGAGGAGCTGCGCAACGCCTTCGGCATGGCGCAGACCGAGGAGGAGCGGAAGAAGATCGCCAACGAGCTGCAGGGCCGTGCGATGGAGCAGGTCGTGTACATTCCGTTCGGTCAGTGGGACACGCCGCTCGCCTATCGCGCCGACAAGATCGACGGTATCGTGCCGAACACGGGTCTCGCCGTGCTCTGGGGAATCACGAAAAAATAATGTCGTATCGAGTTTGCGTAGCCGTCGCGCGCCAGGAGGCCTTGCCTGAGTTGGGCAAGGCCTCGTCGTGACTGCCTATATCGTCCGCCGCCTTTTCGCGACCCTGCCTGTCATGGCGGTGGTGGCGTTGTTCGTCTTCTTCCTGCTGCGTTTCGCGCCGGGCGATCCGGCGGCGATCATTGCCGGTGAGGACGCCACGGCCGAAGCGATCGAGGCCGTTCGCGGCAAGCTTGGCCTCGACAGGCCGATGGTCGAGCAGTTCTTCGTCTGGACGTCGCAGCTACTGCGGGGCGACATGGGCGTCTCGATCTTTTCCAACATGCCCGTTACGCGCCTGATTTCCCAGCGTCTCGAGCCGACGGTCGCGCTCACCCTCTCGACGCTGTTCGTGGCTGTTGGGCTGGCCATTCCGATCGGCGTGGTCGCCGCGTGGAAAGCGCGCAAGCTGGTCGACCGGCTGGTCATGGGCTTTGCTGTGCTGGGCTTTGCCATGCCCGGCTTCGTTCTGGCCTACATCCTGATCTACTTTTTCGCCGTGCAATGGCAGCTCCTCCCGGTGCAGGGCTACCAGCCGATCGGGCAGGGGCTCTGGCCCTTCGCCGAAAGCCTGATCCTCCCATCGGTGGCGCTCGGCATCACCTACATGGCGCTGATCGCCCGCATCACGCGGGCCTCGATGCTGGAAGTGCTGGCGCAGGATTACATCCGCACCGCCAATTCCAAGGGACTCGCGACCGACCGCGTGCTGCTGCTGCATGCCCTCAAGAACGCGGCCGTGCCGATCATCACGGTGATCGGCATCGGCATCGCGCTTTTGATCTCGGGCGTGGTCATCACGGAAACGGTGTTCAACATCCCCGGGCTCGGCCGCCTCACCGTCGACGCCGTGCTGAAGCGCGATTATCCAGTGGTGCAGGGGCTGATTCTGGTGTTCGCCGGCGCCAAGGTGCTGGTGAACCTGATCATCGACATCTCCTATGCCTTCCTCGATCCGCGGATCCGTTACTGACATGGCCGTCGTCGCAGACGATCTCGCCCTGCCGCCCAGCCGGCGCTTCTCGCTGTGGACGGCCATCCGGCGCAATCCCACGATCGCCATAGGCTCCGTGCTGCTCGCGATCCTGATCGTCATGGCCGTCTTCGCGCCGGTCATCGCCACCAACGACCCTTTGAAGATCGCGCCGGTCAACCGGCTGCGGCCGCCGTCGGAGCGCTGGTGGTTCGGAACCGACCAGTTCGGCCGCGACGTCTTCTCGCGCACCATTTATGGCGCCCGCGTTTCGCTTATCGTCGGCCTGTCGGTGGCGGCCTTTGCGAGCATTCTCGGTCTGGCCCTCGGGCTTGCGTGTGGCTATTTCCGCCGGATCGACGCCATCGTCATGCGCATCATGGACGGGCTGATGGCGATCCCCTCGATCCTGCTGGCCATCGCGCTCATCACCTTGGCGCGGCCGGGCCTTGGCATCGTGATCGTGGCCATCGTGATCCCCGAGGTTCCGCGCATCGTGCGGGTGGTGCGGGCGGTCGTTCTGTCGATCCGCTCCCAGCCCTATATCGAGAGCGCCATCGCAGGCGGCACGAAGAACTGGAAGCTGCTGACGCGGCATATCCTGCCCAACACGCTGGCGCCGCTGATCGTCCAGTCGACTTACGTGTGCGCCTCGGCCATGCTGATCGAGGCGAGCCTGAGCTTCCTGGGTGCCGGCGTGCCGCCGGAGGTGCCGAGCTGGGGCAACATCATCGCCCAGGGCCGCACCTTCTTCCAGATCGCGCCGTGGACGATCATGATCCCGGGCGCTTTCCTCGCGGTGACCGTGCTGGCGGTGAACCTGCTGGGCGACGGCCTGCGCGACCGGCTCGACCCGCGCCTGGCGAGGCGCCTGTGAGCGGCAAGCCGAGCGCGATCCTCGAAGTCTGCGACCTGCACACGCAGTTCAGCACACTCGACGGCGTCGTGCGTGCCGTCGACGGCGTGTCGTTCGACGTGGCGCGCGGCGAGACCCTGGGCATCGTGGGCGAATCCGGCTGCGGCAAGTCGGTGACGGCCATGTCGATCCTGCGGCTGATCCCGCCGGAAACCGGCCGCATCACCTCGGGTTCGATCAAGTTCGAGGGCGAGGAGCTCACGACGCTCTCCGATGAGGAAATGAAGCGCCTGCGCGGTCATCGCATCTCGATGATCTTCCAGGAGCCGATGACCAGCCTCAACCCCGTCCTCACCGTCGGCACGCAGATCGCCGAAAATGTCGTGCGCCATCTCGGCGTGTCGTGGAAGGCGGGCCGGGAACGGGCCTTCGAGATGCTCGACTTGGTGCGCATCGCCGATGCGCGCCGCCGGCTCGACGAGTATCCGCACCAGCTCTCCGGCGGCATGCGCCAGCGAGTCATGATCGCCATGGCGCTCTCCTGTGACCCGCAGGTGCTGATCGCCGACGAGCCGACGACGGCGCTCGACGTCACGATCCAGGCGCAGATCCTCGACCTGATGATCGAGCTCAAGGAAAAGACCGGCACCGCCATCGTGCTCATCACGCACGACCTCGGCGTGGTGGCCGAGACGACCGAGAGGGTCGTCGTCATGTATGCCGGCCGCAAGGTCGAGCAGGCGTCGGTCGAGCAGTTGTTCGAGGAGCCGCTTCATCCCTATACGCGCGGGCTGATGAGGGCGATCCCGCGGCTCGACGTCGAGGCGGATGCCGCCGGCACGCGGCCGCGACTGCAGGAAATCCCCGGCCTCGTGCCCATCCTGACCCAGCCCATTATCGGCTGTGCCTTTGCGCCGCGCTGCGGCTTCGCCACCGATCGCTGCCGCAAGGGATCGCCGCCGCTGGTCGATACCGGCGCCGGCCATCTCGTGGCCTGCTGGGAAATCGACCGCGTGAGGAAAGCGGCATGAGCGACGCACCCGTCCTGCAGGTTGAGAATCTCGTAAAGCACTTCCCGATCCACGGTGGCCTGCTGCAGCGCCAGGTCGGCGCGGTGAGAGCGGTCGACGGCGTCACCTTCTCGATCCGCCGCGGCGAGACACTCGGTCTGGTCGGCGAGTCGGGTTGCGGCAAGTCGACGATCGGCAAGGTCGTGCTGAAGCTGATCGAGCCGACCGCCGGCAAGATCGTACTCGCGGGCGAGGACGTGACGGCGCTCAAGCCTGGTGCCATGTGGCCGCATCGCCGCCGCATCCAGACGATTTTCCAGGATCCGTACTCGTCGATGAACCCGCGCCTGCCATCGGGCACGATCGTCGGCGAGCCTCTGGAGAATTTCGGCATCGCCAGGGGCGCGGCACGCGACGACCAGGTGGCGCAGCTTTTCAGGCGTGTCGGCCTGCGGCCCGAGGCGATGCGCAAGTATGCGCACGAGTTCTCCGGCGGCCAGCGCCAGCGGCTGGGCATCGCCAAGGCGCTGTCGGTCAATCCCGACGTGATCGTGGCCGACGAGCCTGTCTCGGCGCTCGACGTCTCGGTGCAGGCGCAGGTGCTGAACCTGCTGATCGACCTGCAGGAGGAATACGGACTCGCCTACCTGTTCATCAGCCACGACCTCGCGGTCATGCGGCACATCAGCCATCGCATCGCCGTCAAGTATCTCGGCCGCATCGTCGAACTGACGGACAAGCGCACGCTCTTCACGCAGCCGCTGCATCCCTACACGGAAGCGCTGCTGTCGGCCGCCACCGCGCCCGACCCCAAGCGCCGGCGGCAGAGGAAGCGGATCGTCCAGGGCGACGTGCCGAGCCCCGCCAAGCCGCCGCCAGGCTGCCATTTCCACACGCGCTGCCTCTACGCGACCGCCGAATGCCGCGTGACCGATCCGCCCTTGCTCGAGGTGGCGCCCGGCCACCACGTCGCCTGCCTGCGCCGGCCGGTCGGAGCCGATCCGGGACCGCTTTCCGTTCCGTAGCAGCGGGAGAGGTCAGGACGGCTCGAACAGCAGGACGATCTGGTCCTCGGCGACTGACTCGCCTTCGTTGACGCGGAACTCGGCGACCCGGCCCTTCCGGGGCGCCAGGACCGGGATTTCCATCTTCATCGATTCGAGGATGATCAGGACCTCGTCGGTCTCGACCTCGACGCCGACGACGCCTTCGATCTTCCAGACGGTTCCCGAGATCTCCGATTTGACCGGGACGGGTTTCATATCCACCTCACTGCGGTTCGATGTTGAGTTCGCGGACGGCCTGCGTGAGCAGCGGGCCCATTTCGCGGATGAAGATCGCGAAGCTGGCGCGATCCTGTGCACCATCGTCGAGCCCGAACTTGTCGACGAATTCCCGCATGCGCGGCTGGGCGTTCATCTCGACCATCCCGGCCGACAGCGCCTCGACGACCGGTGCGGGCGTGCCGGTCGGCGCGACACAGCACACCATGCTTTCCAGGAGGAAGTAGGGGTGCGTGGCGCCCTGCTCGTAATAGGTCGCGACACCGGGCAGCCGGCGCGAGCGCGTCCTGGTCGGCACGGCGACGGGCCGTGCGTTACCTGCCTGGATCGCCGCCGATGCGCCCTGCAGGGTCGAGCAGGCGGCCTGCGTGACCCCTGCCGAGAGGTCGGCCCACATTGGCGCCTCCCCGCGATAGTGGACCGGCTCCATTTCGATGCCGAACGTGTCGTTCAGCTTCATGCAGAAGATGTGGGCGAGCGAGCCGATGCCGGTGGTGCCGAAGCTGGTCTTGTTCTTCTTCGCGTAGGCGACGAGGGCAGCGAGGTCGGCGTTGCCGGGCACCGAGGAGTGGACGCAAAGCGGCACCTTGCCGGCCGAAAGCATGGCGACGGGCGTGAAGTCCTTCGCCGCGTCGTAGGGGACGCTCTTGAAGACCACCTGATTCTGGAACATCGCCGTCGAGTTCGTGAACAGCACGGTATGGCCGTCGGGCAACGACTTGGCGACGATGTCGCCGGCAATGATGGAGCCGGCGCCCGTCCGGTTCTCGACGATGAAGGGCTTGCCGTACTTCGCCGTGAGATGCTCTGCCGCAAGGCGGGCGAAGAGATCCGTCAACCCGCCGGCCGCATAACCGCAGACGAACCGCAC
>JAGNNA010000008.1 GCA_017990895.1 Reyranella sp. | reverse complement strand
CCGCCTTCAGGCTGAAATAGGTATAGCTGCGGCTACCGACCTTCAGCGTCTTTCGAGCCTTGAAGCTATTGGGATGGGCGGCGGCCATATCTACACTCCTGGAAGGTCGGTTCTCTGCGGATGTGGCGCAAAATAGGGGCATGCACCTCTACAGGCAATCGGCGGATGCGGCTTTGCGGCCATTGTGTCAGATTGGACGCATGCGACGTCAAATAGCTCACGTATTTGGGGTTCTTGCAGCGGTTCTCGCCCTGTCGGGCGAGGCGTCGGCCCAGCGCAATGCGGCCGAGTCCTGGGACCCCACCGCGCGTGACTTTTCGTCCGGCGGCGCAGCCGTTCCGTCGCGGCCGGCTGCGCCTGGCGGAAGTGGCGGCGCGAGCCTCGAATCCCTCAACAAGATCCTCTCGGCGTCGCAGCTCTCGGCCTTCGACCGGTCGATCTATCTCAGCATCAGGGCGTTCCAGCTCGCCCGCCTCGGCCGCGAGGCCGACAGCCAGAAGGATATCGCCGAAATGGGGAGGGTGCTGCCGGGCGACTGGCAGGTCGTGCTGTCCAGCACGATGCCCGGCCTCGCGGGCGGCGGCGACCGGGCGGCGGCGCTGCGCACCCTGGACAGCGCCCTGCAGCGCAAGCCGGGCGATCCGTCGCTCACCATCGCCCAGGCCCAGGTCTACATGCAGATCGCCGACTTCCAGCGGGCCCTCGGCCTGCTCGATACCGCCTTGGCCAGCGCCACGCCGAGCGAGCGGCGGTCGGCTTTGTTCTACCGCGGCCATGCGAATTTCAACCTCGGCAATTATGCGCAGGCCGCCGACGACTTCGATGCCTCGCTGGCGGGCCGACCCAATTTCAAGTCGAAGCAGGCGCCGCTGCTCTGGCGCTATGCCGCGCAGGTCCGGGCCCGGCGCGACGCCCGGGGGGCCCTGGTGCGCGACGTCGGGGCCGAAAGCCTGAACGAATGGCCCGGCCCGATCCTGCGGTTCCTGATGGGCAAGGGCACGGCCGGTGAACTCGAGGTCGCCGCGGAATCCGATGACGGGGCCAAGCGCGCGAACGGAAAGTGCCCGGCCGCCTTCTTCATCGGCATGGATGCCGTCCGCCGCGGCGACAAGCAGCGCGCCCGCGAACAGTTCCAGCTCGCGCAGGCCCGTTGCCCCACCGTGTCCGAGCTGAACTGGGCCGCCTCCAGCGAGCTGAAGCGGCTTTAGGGACTATCCCAGCAGCGCCAGCGGCGACACGAAGCGGGTGATCTCTGCCAGGACCTGGGCCGGCCGCTGCAGGTGCGGGCTGTGGCCGCAGTCCGGCACAAGCCGCGTCTCGCAGTAGCCGCCGACCTTGCCGGCGATGATGCCGAGCTGCAGCTCGCTGCCGTACTCGTCGTCCTCGCCCTGGATCGCCTGCACCGGCACCACGACGCCCGGCAGCCGGCGGTTGGCATCCATCGGCTCGAAGCCCGGCGCGACCCAGGCATCGGCCCAGAGATGGAAGGCGCCGTCGACGTCGTCGTGATACTTTGCGAGCTTCTGGCGCAGGTCGCCCGAGGCGAAGGCCGCGCGGGCCCGCGTGATCGCCTCGACGCAGACCGGCTCGTTGATCGCGTGCGCGGCCAGGGTCACCACGGCGCGCAACGGCTCGGGATCGGCTGCGGCATAGTTCAGCGCGATCGTGCCGCCGTCGCTGTGGCCCACCAGAACGCAATCCTCGACGCCCAGTGCCGTCAGCAGGCGCGGCAGGACGAGGTCGGCCTCGATCTCCATGTAGCGGATACCGGGATCGGCCGGCCAGGCGCTCGACCGTCCATAGCCGGTGCGGTCATAGACGATGCCAGAGCAACGCGTGGCGTCGCAAAGCTGCTGGGGAAAGTCGCGCCACATCTCGATGCAGCCCAGCCCCTCGTGCAGGAAGATCAGCGCCGTCCGGTCGAGCCCGTCGTCGAGTACCGGCGTCAGGCGGCGCACCCGCAGGCGGCGGTCGCCGAGATCGATGATTTCGTCTGTCGCGGACATCGACCTCTTTTCGATGGCGACCGGCTTACGGTCAAGGCGGCGTCAGGCCATTGCCAGCCCGGCTTGCGGCGAGGGTGCCTTGAACCGGCGCCGGGAGAAGACGGCGATCATGGCGGGCAGGACGGTGAGGAAGAGGAAGGGCGCCAGCAGGGTGCCGCCGACCACGACGATGGCCAGCGGCCGCTGGACCTGGCTGCCGATCGCGGTCGAGAAGGCGGCGGGCAGCAGGCCGACGGCGGCCGCCACACAGGTCATCAGCACGGGCCGCATCTGCTGTTCGCAGGTCTCGCGCAGAGCCTGTTCGCGCTCGATGCCGACGGCGATCAGGCGGTTGAAACAGCTCACCAGCATGATGCCGTTCATGGCGGCGATGCCGAACAGCGCCACGAAACCGATCGCGGCGGAGATGCTGAAAGACATGTCGGCGCCCCACAGCGCGATGATCCCGCCCGACAGCGCCAGCGGCATGGCGGCGGCTGCGAGCAAGGTGTCGGTCAGCGAACCGAAGCTCACATAGAGCAGCAGCAGGATCAGGCCGATGGCGATCGGCACGGCGATGGCCAGGCGTGCAATCGCGCTCTCGAAGTTGACGAAGTCGCCGGCCCAGTCGAGCCTGTAGCCGCTCGGCAGCTTCACCTGTTCGGTCACTTTCTGCTGGGCTTCCAGCACGGCGCCTCCCAGATCGCGGCCGCGCACGCTGAACTTCACCGGGATGTAGCGCTCCTGCTGCTCTCGGTAGATGTAGAAGGCGCCGGTCGCGAGGTTGACCGTCGCGATTTCGCTCAAGGGCACCTGCACGATGCTGCCGTTGGGTCCGATGGTGCCCAGAGAGATGCGGCGGATCGCGTCCATGTCCTGGCGGTATCGGGGGGCGAGGCGCACCAGCAGCGGGAAGCGCCGGTCGCTGCCGTCCTCGTAAAGGTCACCCGCCGCCTGCCCGCCGATCGCCGCCTGGATCGTGGCGTTGATGTCGCCCGGCGACAGGCCGTAACGCGCCGCCTTGGCTCGGTCGATGTCGATGCGGATGGTCGGCTGGCCGAGCAGTGGCGGCACCTGGATGTCGGTGATGCCGGGCACGCCTTCCAGGACGCGCCGAATGTCGACGGCGATCGTGCGCAGGGTGACGAGGTCGGGCCCGGAGATCTTGATCGCGTTCTCCGCATCGATGCCCGAAGCCGCCTCCTGCACGTTGTCCTGGATATATTGCGAGAACGCGAAGTTGACGCCGGGAAAGGCCCGGCGCAGCGCGTCGCTCATCTCGGTGATCAACTCCTGCTTCTCCAGTCCTTTGCGCCACTTGTTCGCGGGCTTCAGGGGAACGAAGAACTCGGCGTTGGAGAAGCCGTCGGGGTCGGTGCCGTCGTCGGGCCTTCCATGCTGCGATATCACCGTTTCGACTTCGGGGAAGCTCTTCACGAGCTTGCGCATGCGGTTGACGTAGCCGTTGCCTTCCTCTAGCGAGACCGAAGGCGGCAGGGCGGCACGCATCCAGATGTTGCCCTCCTCGAGCTTGGGCAGGAATTCCAGTCCCACCGTGCTGGCCGCGACGCCGGCAGCCACCAGCACCCCCAGGCCGACGGCCAGCATGGCGTGACGCCAGGCGAGTGCCCGCGAGTAGGCCTGCCGATAGAGGCGGCGCAGTCCGCGGACGAGGAAGGTCTCGGTCTCGGAGACCTTCTCGGGCAGCAGCAGCGCGGCGAGCGCCGGCGACACGGTGAAGGTCGCGATCAGGCCACCGGCCAAAGCATAAGCATAAGTCTGCGCCATGGGTCCGAAGATGCGGCCCTCGACTCCCGACAGGGTGAACAGCGGCAGGAAGCCGGCGATGATGATGGTGGCCGAGAAGAAGATCGCCTTGGTCACTTCGCCCGAGGCTTCGTAGATCGTGAAGAGCTTGCCGGTCAGGCCCTCCGGTTCTTCGCGCAAGGACCGTGTCGATCCTGCATGACTTGCCTCCGCAAGGTGCCGGAAGATGTTCTCGACCATGATCACGGTTGCGTCGACGATGATGCCGAAATCGATCGCACCCATGGAGAGCAGGTTGGCCGATTCTCCGTTGATCACGATGATGACCACGGCGAACAGGAGCGCGAAGGGGATGGTGGCGGACACGATGAGTGCGCTGCGCAGGTCGCCGAGGAACAGCCACTGGATCGCGAAGATGAGGCAGACGCCCATCACCATGTTGTGCAGCACCGTATGCGTGGTGACGTCGACCAGCACGCTGCGATCGTAGATCCGCTCGATGCGCACGCCGGGCGGCAGCAGACTCGAGGCATTGATTCGCTCGATCTCTCGCTCGACGGCCCGCAGCGTCGGCATGGTCTCGGCGCCGCGACGCATCAAGACGATGCCCTCGACGACATCGTCGTCATCGTCGTGGCCGGCGACGCCCAGCCTCGGCTCGTTGCCGACGGCGATGTCGGCGACATCCGAGACCAGGATCGGCGAGCCGTCGCGCACCGTTATCATCGTGTTGCGGATGTCTTCCATCGAGCGGATCTGGCCTACGGCGCGCACCACCGCCGACTGCGGCCCGAGATTGACCGTGTTTGCGCCGACATTGATGTTGGCGCCGTTCAGCCCGTCGATGACCTGCTTCAAGGTGAGGCCGTGCGCCTGCAGGCGGTCGAGATCGACGGTGACGTCGAAGGTCTTGCTCTTGCCGCCCCATGTCGTGACGTCGATCACGCCGGGGACAGCCTTGAGTCGTCGCAACAGGATCCAGTCCTGCATCGTCTTGAGGTCGGTGACGCTGAAACCCTTGGGACCCATCACGCGATAGCGGAAGATCTCGCCGATCGGACTGGTGGGCGAGATGAGCGGCTGCGCGCCGTTGGGCAAGGGACCGAGCTGCGCCAGCCGATTGGTCACGAGCTGGACGGCCTCGCGGTAAGTGAGGTCGTAGGTGAACTGGACCTTCACGTCGCTGAGACCGGTCAGGGAGATCGAGCGGATGGACTTCACGTAGGGAAGTCCCGCCATCTGCACTTCCATCGGGATCGTGATGTAGCGTTCGATCTCCTCGGAGGACTGGCCGGGATTCTGCGTCACGATGTCGACCAGTGGAGGCACCGGGTCGGGATAGGCTTCGATGTTGAGTTGCTTGTAGGCGAACAGGCCGCCCGCGATCATCAGGACGGCGAGGATCAGAACCAGAATGCGCTGGCGGAGTGCAGCGCCGACGATCGTTTTCATGCGCGGTCCTCGTGGCATGGCGTGTTTCGGCGATGCTTTCGCGGGGAGCTGAGGCACGAGTCGTGGAAGCGCGCTGAAGTGGCGCGTATCTCGACCATGCAGCCGTCATCGCATCTGCAATTCGGTAGCCGCCGCTCGCAATTCGCCGCGAAAGGGTGCCAGCCGTGGAACGGCACGCCGTTACGCATCGGCTCGGCCATGGCGATCCTGGGCTGCGTTCGGCGTCCGGCAGTCATGCGTGACATGAGACTGATCCGCCGTGTCAGCGCTGGGTGTTCGAGGAGATGGACCAGGGAGACGCCGGTGGCTTGCAACGAGACCGGCCATTGCCCGGCCCGGTGCCGTCACGGTTCCACCAGCCGCCGCCCAGCGCCTGGAACAGCGCCGCGGTGTTGGTGAGACGCGCGGCCTGTGCCTGGACTCGCGTGAGAAGCGTCTGCTGGTAGGTGAGCTCGGCGATCAGCACGATGACATACGTCGTGTCGCCGAGCTCGAGCCGCTTGCGCGCGATGGTGAGGGCGGTTGCCGCCGCCCGCTCCGCCTCGACGGCCGACTTGAGCGCCAGCGCGTCGTATTCGAGGGCATTGAGAGTGTCGGCGACGTTGCGAAAGGCTGCGAGCACGATCGACTGGTACTGTGCGTCGGCCTGCTCGAGTGCCGCGACCGCCGACCGCTTCTTGGCCGCCAGCGCGCCGCCGTCGATCAGCGTCTGGAGGGCGCTGGCACCGGTGGTGGCGCCCGCGAGGCCCGGCATGAACAAAGTGCCCAAGGACAGTGCGCTGGTGTTGAGGCCGAAGCCCAGCGTCACCTGCGGAAGCTGGTTGGCGATCGCAACGCCGACCTGGGCGCTGGCCGCATGCAGGTTCGCCTCGGCGGCGCGTACGTCGGGCCGCTGCTCGACGAGCTGCGACGGCAGGGTGAGCGGCAGGTCGTGAGGCAGCTTGAGGTCGGTGAGCTCGAAGCGTTCGGCGACCGGATTGCTGGGCAGACTGCCGGTCAGCGTGGCCATCAGGTTGCGCTGTTGGGCCAGCGCCTTTTCGAGCGGCGGCAGGGTCGACTCGGCCTGGGCCAGGGCGGCCTGCTGGGTGGCAACGTCGGCGCCGGGAATGGCACCGAGGCCCGATTGCTTGTTCAGAATGCCGAGCGTATCGCGCTGGACGGCGATGATGCGCCTGGTGGACTCGACCTGACCGCGCAGCGACGCTTCGACGATGGCCGCCGCGACGACGTTCGACGCCAGCGAAAGGTAGGTTCCCTCGAGCTGGAAGCACTGCGCCTCGGCCAGTGCGTCGAGGGATTCGATCTGCCGGCGATTGCCGCCCCAGAGATCGAGCGCGTAGGTGATCTGGAGGCCGGCGACGAAAAGTCCGTAGATCGGCTGCTGGTCGGCCGTCGCCGATTGCAGGCTGGCTGGGGTCTGGTTCTGGGTGGCGCTGAAGCTGCCCTGGAGGGTCGGAAACAGGGTCGCCCGTTGCGCGCGGGCGTTCTGCTGGGCCACCCGCAGTCCGGCGACCGCCGCCCTGACGTCGGGATTCGCGTGCAGCGACCGCTCGATCAGGCCGTTCAGCTGCGGCGACTGGAACACGCCCCACCATTGGCCGGGAATGTCCATGCTCCGCACGATGCGCTGTGCCTCGCCGCCCGGAATGCCGGCGGCGATGAGGTCGCTTTTCTGCTCGGGAACATAGGTCGCCGACTTCGGCCCGTCCGGAGAGGTGAAGTCGGGGCCGACCATGCAGCCGGCAAGGGCGCCCGCCGCCAAGAGCGGTAGCGCGGCCAGCAGGGAACTGCGCATCATGTTGCCTCCGCCACCGAATCGTGGGGTTGGGATGCTGGCTGCGCCGATCGAGTGCATGGGCAACCAGTGTGTTGGAGGGACGCGCCCGAAGGGCGCGCCGGGTCGTCAGTCGCGCTTGGCCGCGCGATCGATGAAGAGAGTGCCGCTGGTCACCACGTTCTCGCCCACCGCGAGGCCCTTCCTGACCTCGACCATGCCGTTGGTGGTCGCACCGACCTCGATCGCGCGCGACGAGACGGACTTGTCCTGTGGATTGGCGATCCAGACACGGGCGTTGGCGCCCTCATAGACGACGGCTTCCTGCGGCACGGCCGGGTTGGTCGTGGGCTGCCCGGTCACGATACGGAAGCTCGCGAACATCTCGGGCATCAGCTCGCGATCGGCGTTCGCGATCTCGGCGCGCACCGGCAGGCGGCGCATGTTGGGATCGAGCGCGGGTGCGACGTAGGACAGGCGGGCGTTGAAGATGCGGCCGGGATGGGCCAGCACGGAGACCTCGACTGGAGCGCCGACCTTCATCTTCGGCGCGTCGGATTCGCGGACGTTGGCGACCAGCCACACCGTCGACAGGTCACCGATGTTGAACACCGGATCGGTGGCGCCTGCATTGATGTACTGGCCGAGGCCGACTTTGCGCTGGATCACGGTGCCGGCGATCGGTGCCGACACGATCGCCTCCGCGCCGATATGGTCGACCTTCTCCAGCGCGTCGATCTCGGCGTCGGTGCGGCCGAGAATGCGCAGGCGGTTGCGCACGGCGGCCAACGCGATCTCGGAGGAACGCAGGTCGCCCTGCGCCGCGACGAGGTCGGACTGGGCCTGTTCGAGATCCTTAAGCGAGCCGCCGCGGATCGACAGCAGTTCCTTCTGGCGCTTCTCGAAATTCTGCGCGAGCGCGAGCTTCGAACGGGCCTTCTCGACGCCGGCGACGGCACTCACGAGGTCGTTCTGGCCCTGGACGAACTCGTTCGCCTCGATGGCGAAGAGAGGGTCGCCGCGCTGGACGCGTTCGCCTGGCCTGGCGATCAGGCGCGTCACGCGGCCCGAATACGGCGAGAAGACGGGGGTCGTGGTGTCCTCGTTGATGCCGATCTTGCCGTCGGTCGCCCGCTCGTCGCGGAAAGAGGCGGCCTCGACCGGCGCGATGCGGAGGCTCGCCCACTGGGTTTCGCTGGGACGAAAAGCGCCGTCCGTCTCCACCGCCAGTGCTGGTCGAATCAGCGCGTTGGTCGGACCGGTATCGAGGGTCCACACCGCCGCGAGGGCGAGGATTACACTGCCGGAACCGACGAACCACAGGCGGTAGCGGCGCGGGCGGGCTTTGGCGGAGGTCTTGGGCGCAGTATTCATGGCGCGGAAGCTAGTGGGTTCAGATTACGCGCGCCTGACTTGCCGCCTCCAGCGCATTCCGAAAGCGCCGGCCGTGGTAGGATGACACAATTGGCGACTGCGCCGTGGGAGGGCCGACATCCATGAGAGTCCTGGTCGTCGAGGACAATGCCGAGCTCGTCGCTTTGCTGGTCAAGGGTCTGGCGCGCAGCGGGTTCTCGGCGGATTCAGTGAGCAATGCCGGCGATGCGGAGCATTCACTGGCGGCCATGCGATATGCCGCGATCGTGCTCGACCTCGGTCTGCCGGACCAGGACGGTCTGTCGTTGTTGCGCGGGATCCGCGGACGCGGCGATTCGACACCAGTCCTCGTGCTAACGGCCCGCGACGGGGTGAGCGATCGCGTCAACGGCCTGCGCGCCGGCGCCGACGACTACCTCGTGAAGCCCTTTGCCATGGAGGAGCTGGTGGCGCGCCTGCAGGCGCTGCTGCGGCGCCCCGGCAATCTGCTGGGGCGCCAGCTCATCTTCGGCAACGTCTCGCTCGAGACCGAGGGACGACAGGTCTTCATCGACGGGACGGTCCGGGCCTTCCCGGCGCGCGAGACGGCGATCCTCGAGATCCTGCTGCGCCGCGGCGGTCACGTGGTGCCGAAGCGCCTGTTCGAGGACCAGCTCTTCGGGCTTTCGGGCGAAGTCGGGTCGAACGCGGTCGAGGTCTACGTACATCGCCTGAGGAAGATGCTGGCCGACGGCGGCGCCAAGGTCCGGATACACACCGTGCGCGGCGTCGGCTATCTGCTGGCCGAGGAAAAGGCCGCCGCTTGACGCGCTTCCGATCGATCATTTCGCGGGTCGTCGCGCTGCATGTGGTGGCGATCGGAGTCACGTCGGTGCTGATGCCGCTGGCGCTCTATTGGCTGCTCTACGAGGCGGCCAACAGTCTCCATCGCGATGCGCTGCGGGCGCAGGCTCTGACGATCGCGAGCTTTCTGCGCCCCACGGTCGATGGCGGTGATGTCACGCTGGTCATCCCGCCCGATGCCCAGCCGATCTATTCGGGCGAATACGCCCTCTATTCCTATGCAATCCTCGATTCGAAGGGAAACGTGCTGTTTACCTCGCGTCCGGACGACGCGAGGCTCTCGGCGCCGAACGATCCGCTGACCAACGATTCTTTCATGCTACCCCGAAGCAAGGGCACCTTGCTCATCGGGGTCAACGTGCCGCGCGCCATCGGCGATCGTCTCTACTGGATCCAGGTCGGACAGGACCTGGCGCACCGCGACGTGATCATCGACGATATCGTCGCCTCCTTCCTGCCGCGTGTGGCGTGGATCACCTTTCCCATCCTGCTGCTGCTACTGCTGATCGACATCATGATCTTCCGCCGCGCGCTCGATCCAGTGCGCGAAGCGTCGACTACGGCGGCATCGATCGGTCCGACCAGCACCGACGTCCGCCTGTCGGAGCAGTCGATGCCGAGCGAGATCGTTCCGCTCGTGCACGCGGTCAATCAGGCGCTCGACAGGCTGGAGGCGGGATTCCGGGCCCAGCGCGAGTTCACCGCCGACATGGCCCACGAGCTGCGGACGCCGCTCGCCATCATGCGCGCTCGCGTCGATACGATGGAGGAGCAGCCGCTGCGCCGCTCTCTGGAAGCCGACATCGTCAACATGACGCGTACCGTGAACCAGGTCCTCGACATTGCCGAACTCGAGGCGTTTGTCGTGGACGGCAGCTCCCAGGCCGACCTTCAGGCGGTCTGCGCCGACGCGGTCGCCTTCATGGCGCCGCTCGCCGTCGACAGCGACAAGACGATCGCCCTGACCGGTGTGGAGACGCCGGTGTGGGTGCATGGCCACGCCGAGGCGCTGTTCCGGGCGGTTCGCAATCTCGTCGAGAATGCCATTCGCCACACGCCGGCCGGCGGGACGATCGAGGTCGAGGTCGCCGCAGACGGAGCGGTCCGCGTCATGGACGACGGCCCAGGCGTGCCGCTTGCCGAGCGGGAGACGATTTTCAGGCGCTTCTGGCGACGCGATCGGGCCCGTCCGGAGAGCCGCGGCCTGGGACTGGCCATCGTGACGCGCGTGGCCGCCGCTCATGGCGGGAGCATCTCCGTCGATGACCGTCCTGGAGGTGGTGCGGTCTTCACGCTTCGCCTGCAACCATCCCCTCTGGCCTGAGCGTCCGATCCAGGGGACCGCGGTTCGCGGCGGCCCTATACTGCCGCCATGGCGGAAGCAGAGATCCGCAAGATCATCCACGTCGACATGGACGCCTTCTATGCGTCCGTGGAGCAGCGCGACGATCCCTCGCTGCGCGGCCGGCCGGTCGCGGTCGGCGGGCGTCAGCGGGGCGTCGTGATGGCGGCGAGCTACGAGGCACGCAAGTTCGGCGTGCGCTCGGCCATGCCGTCGGTCACCGCCAAGCGCCTGTGTCCTGAGTTGATGTTCGTGAAGCCGCGCTTCGACGTCTACAAGGACGTGTCGCGCCAGATACGCGAGATCTTCCTCGACTATACGCCGCTGGTGGAGCCGCTCTCGCTCGACGAGGCCTATCTCGACGTCACGACCAACCTCAAGGGCATGCCGCTCGCCTCGGAAATCGCGCGCGAGATCCGTGCGCGAATCCTGGAGCGTACGGGCCTCACCGCCTCGGCCGGCATCTCCTACAACAAGTTTCTGGCCAAGCTCGCCTCCGACCATCGCAAGCCCAACGGCCAGACGGTGATCCCGCCCGAGAAGGGTTCGGCCTTCGTCGAAGGGCTGCCGGTCGGCCGCTTCCACGGCGTCGGACCGAAGACGGCGGAAAAGATGAACCGGCTCGGCATCCATACTGGCGCCGACCTGAAGGCGCAGACGCTGGAATTCCTGCAGCAGTATTTCGGGCGCTCCGGCACCTACTATCACGCCATCGCGCGCGGCCACGATGAGCGCCGGGTCGTGCCCAACCGGCCGCGCAAGTCGGTCGGTTCGGAGACGACCTTCATGGAGGATCTCGACCGGCCGGCGGCGGTCGAGGAGGGCGTCGCGTCGGTACTGGAGGATGTCTGGTCCTACTGCGAGCGCACCGGCATCGTCGGCCGCACGGTGACCGTGAAGATCAAGTATGCCGACTTTCGGATCGTGACGAGGAGCCGCACACTGGAGGAAAGCGTCGAAAGCCGCGAGGTGCTGGAACGCACGGCGCTCGAACTGGTGCGATCCATCTTTCCGCTGGAGAAGAAAGTGCGCCTGCTCGGCGTCTCTCTCCATAACCTGCACCAGCGCGAGGAGCGCACGGTGTCGCCGCAGATGACCCTGGCTCTCTAGGAGACATGACCATGAACATCTTCATGACCGGCGCCACGGGCTATATCGGCGGCACCATCGCGCGCCGCCTGCTCGACGACGGCCACAAGGTGCGTGGCCTCGTGCGCGACGCCGAGAAGAGCAGCAGGCTCGCTGCCTTCGGTGTCGAGTCGGTGATGGGCGGCCTCGACGATGCTGCCATCCTGGCGGCGGAAGCCCGGCGCGCCGACGCGGTGATCAACACCGCCAGCAGCGACCATCGCGGCGCCGTGGAAGCCATGCTCGAGGGCCTCGCCGGCTCGCAAAAGCCCTTCATTCATACCAGCGGCTCCAGCATCGTGGCCGACGATGCCCATGGCGACGTTGCGTCTGACAAGATCTACGACGAGGACACGCCGATCGAGCCGGTGCTCGGCAAGCAGGCCCGTGTCGCCATCGACCGCGCGATCCGTGAGGCAAGCCGTCGTGGTGTACGCTCGATCATCGTGTGCCCGACCATGATCTACGGCAACGGGCTCGGCCTGGCGCGCGACAGCGCCCAGATTCCCGGCCTCGCGAAGCGGGCAAGGGCCTCGGGCGTGGTCCGGCACGTCGGCAAGGGTCTGAACATCTGGTCGAACGTCCATGTGGAGGATGTGGCTGACCTGTATCGTCTGGCCCTCGCAAAGGCGCCGGCGGGCGCGTTCTATTTCGCCGAGAACGGCGAGGCCTCGTATCGTGCAATCTGCGCGGCGATCGCGCGCCGCCTGGGTCTGGGAGAGCCTCAGGTCTGGCCGTTCGAGGAAGCCGCAAAGGAACTCGGCGAGAATAGCGCGGCCTATACGTTCGGCTCGAACAGTCGTGTCCTCGCCAGGCGTGCGCGCAGCGAATTGGGCTGGCAGCCCAGACATTCGTCCGCAACGGACTGGATCGAGGCGGAGCTGCCGCTCTAGAGGGCGACCTCCGCGATCATCTTCCTGAGCAGCGCCGCGTCGGGATAGACGCCGAAGCCGGCCTGGAGATTGTCCGCCATGTGCTCGGGCTTGCCGGTGCCGGGGATGACGCAGGTGACCGCGGGATTTGCCAGCACGAACTTGAGCAGGAGCTGCGCCCAGCTCGTGGCGCCGATCTCGCCCGCCCAGTCGGGCAGCTTGCGGCCGAGCAGCTTGCGCAGGAGGCCGCCGCCGCCGAACGGCTGGTTCACGATCACAGCGATGCCGCGCTCGGCGGCGAGCGGCAGGAGCCGGCGTTCCACGGCGCGATCGTCGAGCGCGTAGTTGATCTGGACGAAATCCCACTTCTCCGCCCGCATCACGCTCTCCAGCTCGTCATGGGCGCTCTGCGTGTAGTGGGTGATGCCGAGATAGCGGATGCGGCCCTCGGCCTTCCAGGCGTGCAGCGTCGGCAGATGGGCGCGCCAGTCCACGAGATTGTGGATCTGCATCAGGTCGATGCGGTCGGTCTTGAGCAGACGCATCGAGGTGCGCATCTGCGCGATCCCGTTGTCGCGGCCCGTGGTCCAGACCTTGGTGGCGATGAAGGCTTTCGAGCGGGCATCGGCGGCGGACAGAAGGGCGCCGACCACAGCTTCGGCCGACCCGTACATCGGCGACGTGTCGATCACCGAGCCGCCGGCCGCGAACAGCAGCCGCAGCACCTCTGCCAGTGGCGCGCGATCCTCGGGCTTTGCGCCGACGTCGAACGTCCGCCACGTGCCGACGCCCACGACCGGCAGCATCTCGCCGGATGACGGGATCTTGCGTTGATGCATGCGGACTCCCGTCTGCGCGGCACCTTGGCCTGCGGCGAGCAGGCCGGCGCCGGCGGCGATTCCCATGAAGCGGGAGCGGGTAAGAGTGCGTGACATTGGCGTGTCATTGTCCGGCAATGATGACCGCTGCACCAGCAGGGAAAAGCATTGCCGCCATATTGATGCCGTACGCGAAGCTTCTCCTGTGACCGTCTGTTGTTTCGACACTTCTGGTCATTGTCTTCTCCCATGCCGACACCATCTCAGAGCCGATCGCAGACAGTTCAGCCTGAAGGAGACCGCGCCATGCCCGAGCCCTTCGTCGTCGAAATCTGGGGAAAGCCCGCCGGCGTCGTCCTCAAGGAAGGCAACGCGTTCCGCTTCCATGCCTTCACCCGTCCGTTCTTCGAGTTGGACGGCCATCAGTTCAACACGCCGGGGCAGGCGAAGCTCGCCGCGGCGAAGCTCCAGCCGCCGCGCGAAAACCTGCGCGCCGGATAGTGTCTTTCGCCTTGTCGGTCGCCCGAGGGACCGTTAGTCCGGTTGGGACCGACAAGGAGGAAAAACGGTGATCAAGCGCAAGCAGCGTATTCCGATGCGTGACCTCACGACCATGAAGGCGGAGGATCGCGAGGCCATCGAGAAGAATGCCATGAACGGTCAGGTGTTCAACATCTTCAAGGTGTTGGCCAATCACCCCGCGCTGACGAAGCGCTGGACGCCGTTCGCCGGCCACATCCTCTCCAAGCAGACGCTGCCGTTCCGCGACCGCGAGCTGCTGATCCTGCGCATCGGCTGGCTGAACCAGGCCGAGTACGAATTTGCGCAGCACGAGCTGATCGCCAAGAGGGGCGGCGTCACCGACGGTGATATCGCCAACCTCAAGGAAGGGCCCAAGGCCAAGGGCTGGAGCGAGCACGAGGCGGCTCTGATGCAGCTCGCCGACGATCTGTTCGAGAACTCGGTCGCCTCCGATGCGACCTGGGCCACCCTGTCGAAGACCTATTCGACGGAGCAGCTCATGGACGCCGTCTTCACGGTCGGCCAGTACAATCTCGTCTCCTGGGCGCTCAACAGCTTCGGCGTCCCCCTCGACGACTTCCTGCCGGGCGCCCAGAAGAAGTAGAAGCCGACGCCTTCAGCGCTTCTCGACCTCGACGTTCCAGAAGGCGATCGTCGAGGGCGGGCGGATCCAGCCCTTCGTGCGGGCGCTGACGGCCGAGGCGCTGTACCACTCGCCGAGCGGATAGTGCGTGCCGACCTGCAGGGCGCGCGCCTGGATCTCCTCGGCGATGGCCTTGCGCTTTGCCGCATCCGGTTCCAGCGCGTAGGCGTCGCGCATCGCCTCGATCTCTGCATCGCACGACCAGCCGGCAGAAGCCTTGTCGCAGGCCGAGTTCAGGAACAGCGAAGTGATCGGGTTCGCGACGTCGATGACGCCCGTGCTCGACAGGGTGATGTTCCAGCCGCGATCCTCGGGCGGCTCCTTGCGCATGACCCTCGCGAGGTGGGTCTGCCAGTCGGCCGGGCGCATGTCGACCTTGAAGCCGACCCGCTCCAACTGTGCCTTGGCGACAGGGCCGAGATTGGCGAGCGAGGCGAGGTCGGTCACCTGCAGCAGCACGATCGGCCGCCCGTCGTAGCCCGCTTCCTTCAGAAGCGCCTTGGCCTTCTCGACATTGCCCTCGAGCAGTCCCGACGTGCCCTTGTCGGAAGCGAGCGGCGTGCCGCAACCATAGTAGGTCTTGCACAGGCGCCAGAATTTCGGATCGCCGACGGCGGCATCCAGGAAGCCCTTCTGGTCGACGGCATAGCCCAGGGCCAGGCGCATGCGGGGGTCGTTGAATGGGGGATGGAGCCAGTTCGGTCGCAAGGCATATTGGCCGGCGTAGGCGCCGCGCTGCACCTCGATGCCGCGCTGCTTCTCGACCAGAGGCAGCAGGTCGTGCGCCACCGACTCGAGCGCATCGACTTCGCCGTTCTGCAGCGCATTCACCGCCGTCTGAGGATCGGCGATCGATACCCATTCGACCCGGTCGACCTTCGCCACCTTGCCGCCCGCAAAATTGGCTGGCGGCTCCGTGCGCGGCACGTAGTTCGGGTTCTTCACGTAGACGACGCGGTCGCCGGGCCGCCATTCATCAGCCTTGAACATGAACGGGCCGGAGCCGGTCGGGTCCTTGAGCTGCTGGGTGGCCGGTGCCTCGGCGACGCGCTTGGGCATAATGAAGGGCACGATGCCCGCCGGCTTGGCGAGCGAATCGATCACCAGGCCATAAGGCCGGGCGAGTTCGAGACGGATCGTCTTCGCGTCGGGCGCGCTGAGGTCCTTGACGTTCGCCATGAGCTTGAGGCCGACCGGATCGCGGCTGCCCCAGCGCTTGAGCGAGGCGACACAGTCCTCGGCCGTGACCGGTGCCCCGTCGTGCCACTTCAGCCCGTCGCGCAGGGTGAAGCTGTAGATCAGGCCGGCCGGATCGACGGTCCAGTTCCCGACCATCTGCGGCTGCGGCTTGAGATCGCCGTCGAGGCCGAACAGCGTGTCGTAGACGAGATAGCCGTGCGTGCGGCTGATCTGCGCCGACGCCCAGATCGGATCGAGGATCTTGAGATCCGAATGCATCACGATCCTGAGGTTCGACTGCGCGGCCGCCGGCATCGCGAGCGCGAGGCCGGCGACGGCGCCGAGCAGCGTTCTGAAGTTCATGGTTCCTCCCTAGACTTGTTCATTTGCGAGTCCGTTTATCGTTTGCAGGGCCTGGGCTCGGAACTGACCGAGGATCATGCCTTTCCAGTCGTCGGCATCGACGAAGAAGGCGTCCCGCACGACGCGCCGGATGTCCTTCGCCAGAGCCGCGGGTGCATCAGGATGACCCGCCAGCCAGGCCTCGCCGCGCAGCGCGTGGCGCACAACGGGATTGGGCACGGTGCCGTATTCCAGCGTCGTCGGCGTGATCGCTACGCCCGGACATTCCTCCGGCGCGCAGCCGGTGATGTGGCCGACCGTGCGCGGCGAGACGGATTCGCCCGCCGTGCTGACGATCAGGTCGCTGCCCCACCAGGCCCTGGCGCGGCGCGTCGTCTCCTCGGAATGGCGGCCGAAGATCTTCTCGCCATGGCCATACGGACCGAGGCCGGTATGGACGTCGATCCAGGCGATGTGGCGCCTGTTCCCGCCATGAGCGCGCAGGATCGAGCGGATCGTGCCGTTGCTCCAGGCCGGCGCCGTGCCGCAGTAGAAAAGCCCGTCGGCATGTCTGGCCTGTCCGCTGGAAACACCGGGATTGCGTTGCCCGGCAAGGCGCGCCATCGCGTCGGCCAGCCGTTCCTCGTTGTCCGCCGAGGGAGGCCACTGCGCCGGCACCAGCAGGTCGTGGATCTGCTCGTAGACCGGATTGTCGGGATAGGGCGTCGAGAAATCGTTGAAGTTGCGGTTGAGGTCGATGTTGTCCTCGTTGGTCCGCTTGAGATGCGAGAAGCCGTAGGGATTGACCGCATGGATGAGCAGCAGCGCGATGCCGCGATCGGCCGCGCGCCGCGCCAGCTCGTCGTTCAGCAGCGAAAGCTGGCAGGCCGAGCCGGCGAAGCCCTCGGGGCCGTGCGTGCCCGAGCTCACGATGAACAGCTTGGCGGCGTCGGCGGGACCGAACAGCGCCGTGTCGGTGGCGATCTCCTCGCCCGACGCGCCCTTCGCCGGATGGACGTGATGCTGCACGGCGGCGCCGGCCTTGGCCGCGGCATCCAGAAAGCGCTGCCGCGCCTCCTCGTAGTCGGCGGAGAAGAATGCGGCGCTCATCTGACCTTCTCGTCGATATAGTCGAGGGCGCGGAAGGCGCCGCCGATCACCGGCAGAAACCACGGCTTGCCGGAGTAGAGCGGGATGGGCGGCAGCGCCGTGCCGGCGAACGGCACCTTGCCACGCAGGCGTCCGGCGATCGACTGGCCCATCGCGTTGCCGAGGAACGGCATCATCGACACGCCCGAACCGTTGCAGCCCAGGACGAAGTGCAGCCCGTCGAGTTCGCCCGCGTGCGGCAGCGCGTCGTAGGTGAAGGCGACATTGCCCTGCCAGGTGTGCGTGACCTTGGTGTCGGCAAGCTGCGGGAAACGCTCGACGAGCGACTGGTGGAGCAGCTGGGCGCGCAGCTCTCCGGGGATCTCGGTGAAGCGGGCGCGGCCGCCGAAGATCACGCGCTTCCCGTCGGGCGAGATGCGGTAGTAGTGCAGCACGCGCCGCGTCTCGGAGAAGGTGCGGCCCTTGGGGCAGAGTTCGCGGATCAGATCGGCGGGCAGTTCCTCGGTGGCGATGATGTGGCTCGCGATCGGCACCAGCCGCTTCTGCAGCCGGGGCGTGACGCCGGACGTGTAGCCGTTGGTGGCGACGACGACGTGGCGCGCCCGGACCTCGCCCATGCTGGTGCTGACCCGCCAGCCCTCGCCGTCGCGGGCGAGGCCGGTGGCGCGGCAATGGCTCGCGAGGATCACCGAATTGCGGCGACGCACCGCCGCCAGAAGGCCGCCATAGAACAGGGCGGGATGCAGCTTGCCCGCGCTCTCGAAGACCATGCCGCCGTGATAGAAGTCGCTGCCGATCTCCTCGCGCTGCTCCTCGCGGGTGATCAGGCGGCAGTCGGTGGCGCCGCCGTCGCGCAGCTTGGCGAAGCGCGTGCGCAGGCCTTCGTAGTGCGAGGCCGCGCAGGCGCCGAGAAACCGGCCGCGCTGCTCGAGATGGCAGTCGATCCCTTCCTGCTCGACCAGGTCGATCAGCGCGCGATAGGCGTCGATCGCCCAACCGACCACGTCGCGCACCAGTTCGGGTGAATAGTCGAGCGTGCGTCCGGTGAAGCTCTTGCCGATCGACAGGCCGGCGCTGAGCGCGCCGCCGCTGCGCGTCGAGGCGCCGGCGCCGAACTCGTCGGCTTCCAGCACGACGCTCTGCACGCCGCCATCGGCCAGCGCCCGCGCCGTGGCGAGACCCGCATAGCCGCCGCCGACGACCACGACGTCGGTGCGGGCGGGCAGCGACGGCGCGGTGATGGCTTGCGGACGGAATGCCTGCCACCAATAGGGTTCGTCCTTGAAGTCACTGGAGAAGAGCGACTGGTTAACCGCAGGCATAACAGGGCTCACAAGCAGAAACATTGACAGGAGTAAGTAAAGGCTTGAGCGGCGAGACGGTCAAAGTCATTGTCCGATGAAGTTAAGTCGTCGAGGTTATGATGATCACGTCGCGTCAGCTCGAAGCCTTTCGCGCCATCATGGCGCACGGGACGGTGACGGCCGCGGCGGAGCGGCTGGGCGTCTCGCAGCCGGCGGTGAGCAAGATCCTGGCGGGACTGGAGCACGAGATCGGCTACCCGCTGTTCACCCGCATCAAGCGGCGGCTGGCGCCGACCAGCGAGGCCCGGCTTCTCGAACAGGAAGTGGCCCGGCTCTATCACAGCCTCGAGCGCGTGACCGAGGTGGCGCGCGAGATCCGCGAGCGCCAGGTCGGCGACCTGCTGATCTATTCGACGCCGGCGCTCGGCCGCAGCGTCCTGCCCGACGTCATGGCCACCTTCATGAAGCGCCACACCAAGGCTCACATCGTATTTCAGGTCCGCAGCTCGACCTACATCAACCAGAAGATGATCGACCAGCAGATCGACCTCGGCTTCTCGATGATGCCGTTCGAGCATCCGGCGATGGTCACGGAGGAGCTGAGCCGCGCGGCGGCGGTCTGCGTGCTGCCGGGCGGCCATCGGCTGGCGCGGCGCAAGGTGATCCGCCCCGCCGACCTGCGCGGCGAACGCTTCCTGTCCTTCCCGCTCGACGGCCGCATGCGCCATCTGGTCGATGCCGCCTTCGAGCAGGAGAGGATCGAGCGCCAGCTGCAGATCGACGTCTACTCCTCCGCCGATGCCTGCGCGCTCGCCGCGCGCGGCCTCGGCGTCTCGATCGTCGACCCGTTCACCGCCCGCGACTATCTCGGCGCCGGCATCGCCGTCGTGCCGTTCGAGCCGCGCATCCGCTATCTCTTTCGCGCGATGCGACCGCGCCATCGCAAGCCCTCGCGGCTGGCCGACGCGTTCCTCGACGCCGTGAAGGCCCACATGAAGGCGAAGGGTTGGGCATAGCAGCCGAGCGTCATTGTCATCCTCTTCCCCATTCAGATGGGGAAGTGCCCCGTCATACGGGGCGATGGGGTCATGCTTGCCGATGCCAAAGTCCTGACCCCTCCGTCGGCGTAATGCGCCGACACCTCCCCATTCGAATGGGGAGGCAAATGATTCTCGAAAGCTAGGCCGGGTCATGGGCCACGAAGAATTCGAGGCCGATCAGCCGCTCCAACAGCATCACCACCACCAGTGTCACGACGACGGTTGCGGTCGAGATCGCCGCCAGCACCGGCGAGGCATTCTCCTGGATGAAGGCATAGATCTGGACCGGCAGGGTCGTAACCTGCGGACCGGTGAGGAACATCGTGATCGTCACCTCGTCGAATGAGATGATGAACGAGAAAAGCAGCGCGGTGACGAGGCCGGAGCGGGCGAGTGGCAGAGCGATGCCGAGCGCGATGCGGCGCTCGTCCGCGCCCAGCAGGGATGCCGCCTCGACGATCTCGCCGTCGATGCGCTGCAGGGCGACGACGATCGGACGCCAGGCGAAGGGCAGGGTGCAGACGATATGGGCGATCACGATGCCGGTGGCCGAGCCGAGATAGCCCGCCATCGCCAGCACGTTCACCAGGGCGACGCCCAGCGCGGCGTGCGGAAAGAAGAGCGGCGACATGACCGCCAGCTCGAAGGCCGGCAGCCAGCGTGGCCGCAGCCGGTGACAGGCATAGGCGCCGGCGAAGGCGATGGCGGTGACGAGCACCGACACCACGGCCGCGATGCCGAGACTGGTGACGAAGGCCTCGATCCAGCGCGGATCGGTGGCGGCCTCGGCGTACCAGCGCAGGCTGAGTTCGCTCGGTGGAAATCTCAGATAGCCGGCGGCGGCGAACGAGGTGGCGCCGATCACCACGATCGGCAGGGGCAGGAACAGCAGCAGCGCGAACGACGCGGCGCGGCCCAGTCTCAGGATCGGGGCGTTCATCGGTCGGCCTTCGGCACCAGGGCCGCCTCGACCATGCGCAGGAGGGCGAGACCCAGCCCACTCAGCAGCAGCAGACAGATCGCCCAGGCCGACGCCTTGCTCATGTTGAAGTTGTAGACGACCTCCTGATAGATCTGCGTGCCGGCCATCTTCTGGCGGATGCCGCCCAGCAGGATCGGCGTCACGATGGCGCCCATCGAGGTCAGGAAGGTGATGCCGAGCCCGGTGAAGACGCCGGGCAATGAGAGCGGCAGCACCACGCGACGCCAGGTCTCGAAGCCGCCGGCACCCAGCGACTCGCTCGCTTCCTCCAGGCGGTTGTCGATCTGCAGCAGGACGGACAGCGTGGCGATGACGGAGAAGGGCATCAGCACGTGGGTGAGGCCGATCACCACGCCGAGATCGTTGAAGATCAGCGGCAGCGGCGACTGGATGACGCCCGCCCATTTCAGCGTCTCGTTGAGGAAGCCCTTGGGACCCAGGATCACCAGCCAGCCGTAGGTGCGCACCACCAGGCTGACCAGCCACGGCACCAGCACGATCACCAGCAGCACGTTGCGCCAGCGCGGCAGTCGCCACAGCAGCCAGGCAACGGGATAGGCCAGGACCGCGGCGGCGACCGCCACGATGGCGGCGATCGACACGGTGCGCAGGAAGACGTCGTGATAGTCGGCGCGGTCGAGAATCTGCCGGAAGTAAACCAGCGAGAAGCCGTCCTTGCCCCAGAAGGCATGGAAGAGGAGCAGCGCCACCGAGCCCAGGAACAGGGCGAGCACCAGCAGGGCCGGCAGCAGCAGCCAGCTCAGGCTTCTCGGGGCAGAGGTGGCGCCGCGCATCTCTCAGGCGCCGGCCGCGAAGCCCGGGGGAAACTCTGCCGAGGCGCCGGTCTCGGCATCGAAGGCCTGGGCGAGGTTGATGAGGTGTGCCTCGCCGTACCACGGCGCCACGAACTGGATGCCGATCGGCAGGCCCGCCTTCGAGTGTCCGAAGGGGATCGAGATCGCCGGATGGCCGGTCATGTTGAAGGGGATCGTGTAGGTGTACCAGGCGGAGCGC
The DNA here is from genome assembly GCA_017990895.1 of Reyranella sp. Classification (GTDB taxonomy): domain Bacteria; phylum Pseudomonadota; class Alphaproteobacteria; order Reyranellales; family Reyranellaceae; genus Reyranella. The sequence continues at coordinate 10,936 of JAGNNA010000008.1, read as the reverse complement.
AGGTCGCCGAGCGGCTTGCCGTCGACGACCAGTGGCTCGAACTGGTTCTGGGTGGCGAGAGGCGCTGGCGTGGCGACGGTCGGCGTGAGCAGCAGGTCGCAGTCGGCGAACAGGCGCTGAACCGACTTGAAGGCGGTGGTGCGGTCGACCAGCGCGCGGCGCAGCGCCACCACGTCGACGGCGTTGCCCTCGTCCAGCGTCCGGGCGAAGGACGGATCGAGCTCGCCGCGGCGGTTCTTCAGGATGTCGGCGAAGCGCTCGATCTGGTTGGCGCGCAGGATGATGCGCGCAACGTCGAGCTTCCAGTCGATCTCGCGGCCGTCCAGCTCCTTGATCTTCGCGCCCTGCTTGTCGAGGAAGGAGAGCGCCGCATCGAGGCGGGCCTCGGTGTCCGGATCGAGATAGCCGCCGGTCATGCGGCGGATCACGGTGATGCGCTTGCCGGCGATGGGATGGCCAACCTTCTGGTCAGGCCAGGCGAAGGGCTCGCGGCCGATGGCCAGGGTCCACGGATCGTTGGGGTGGCTCCCCGACATCGAGGCGAGGCCGGCGCCGAGATCTGTCGGATGGCGCGCCATGACGCCGAGATAGGTGAGCTGGCCGAACTGATCCGGCGGCACTTCATGCGGCACGCGGCCCAGCGTCGCCTTCAGCCCATAGACGCCGCAGCAGGCGGCCGGAATGCGGCCCGAGCCTGCGCCGTCGGTCGACATGGCGATCGGGCCGAGGCCCAGCGCCACCGAGACGGCCGCACCGCCGCTCGACCCGCCGCTCGTATGCTCGCGGTTCCACGGATTGCGCGTGATGCCGTGCAGGGGGCTGTCGGTCAGCACCTTGTGGCCGAACTCCGGCGTCGTCGTCTTGGCGAACAGGACGGCGTCTGCGGCGCGCCACTGGGCAATCGCCTCGGCGTCGATCGACGGGACGTTGTCCTTCATGGTGACCGAGGCGAAGGCGGTGCGCAGGCCTTTGGTCAGGATCAGGTCCTTGGCCGAGACCGGCACCGCGGCCAGCGCGCCGAAGGACCCGCCGTTCTTGCGCCGCGCGTCGAGGGCGTCGGCGGCGGCGCGGGCGCCCTCTGAATCGAGCGTCGCGATCGGGTTGAAAGGCTCGGCCCTCTTCGTGCGCTCCAGCAGGCCCTCGACAATGTCGCGTGCGGCAACCTTGCCGGAGGCGAAGGCTTCTACGTGGTCGGCGACGGTACGGCCGGCGAAATCCTGAGCGGGCATGATCGTTCTTTCAGGTTGGGGCGAAGAGCGTGAATGTGTCTGACGGAACCGACAGATGCGCCGTCTTTCCTTCGGTGAGTTCCGCTACGTGCGGCGCGTCGGCCATGGAGAGTGCAGTCAGGGGTCCCAGCGGCGTGTCGAGTACGGCCTTCACGGTCGGGCCGAGGCGATGCAATGCCGTCACGCGGGCTTCGATCGACAGCGCGTCCGGCTGCGTTCCGCCCAGCCGCACCGACTCGGGCCGGCAGGCGAGCTGGCAGGCGCGGCCGGCAGCCACGGTGCCGACGACCGACGAGCGGGGAATGGAAATCGCCCGTCCTGCGACCGACACCGAGACCGCTGTGGCATCCACCGCCTCGACGCGGCCATCGATCATGTTGATGTCGCCGACGAAGCGCGCGACGAAGGGCGAGGCGGGACGGCGATAGATTTCGCCGGGCGTGCCGACCTGCTGCACGTGCCCGCCATTCATCACGACGATCGTGTCGGAGAGCATCGTCGCTTCCTCCTGGTCGTGCGTGACGAACACGAAGGTCGTGGCGAGCTGGCGCTGGATCGACTTGAGTTCGACCTGCAGCTGGCGGCGAAGCTGCAGGTCGAGCGCGCTCAGCGGCTCGTCGAGCAGCAGGATCGAAGGCTCCAGCGCCAGCGACCGCGCCAGCGCCACCCGCTGCTTCTGGCCGCCGGAGAGCTGGCCGATGCGCCGCCGCTCGAAGCCGGCCAGCCCGACCAGCCCCAGGAAGCGCGAGACGCGGGCGGCGATCTCGGACGCGGCCGTGCCGCGGATCCGCAGGCCGTAGGCCACATTCTCGAAGACGTCGAGATGCGGGAACAGCGCCAGGTTCTGGAACACCATGCCGAGCGGCCGGCGCCGCGGCGGCACGCCCTGCATGGGCGCGCCGTCGATGGCGATGGTGCCGCGGCTGGGGTCGAGGAAGCCCGCGATCAGGCGCAGCAGGGTGGTCTTGCCGCATCCCGAGGGGCCGAGCAGGGTGACGAAACTGCCGCCCTCGACCGAAAGGTCCACCCCGTCCAGCACCGTCGTGGTACCGAACTCCTTGCCGACGCCCTTGATCGAGATCGATCCGCGGCTCACTGCTTCACGCCGGACATCAGCTTCTCGGCGCGGTCCACTCGAGCCTCGTTGTGCTCCACGACGATGCGCCAGTCGGGCGAGTAGAGCGACTTCACGATCTGCTCGTAGGGCTGGCCCAGGGTCTTCTGCAGGTCCTCGGGCAGCTTGACCTTGGCGTTCATCGGCAGCCAGCCGTCGAGCAGGGCGGCGCGCAGCTGCGGCTCGGCGCCGGCGATGTAGTTCATCCAGACCAGCGACTTGTCCTGGTTCTTGGCCCCCTTCGGCACCACCACGACATAGGGCAGCATCAGCGCGCCCTCCTTGGGGATCACGATGCCGACATTGTTGGCGCCCTGTCGGCGCAGGGCCCAGACGCGCGAGGCATAGAAGGGTACGGCGGCCACCTCGCCGCGCGTCAGCAGCGTGTTCATGTGCGCGAGCGAGGTGTAGGTCGCCAGCACGTTCGGCACGATCTTCTCGAGCAGCTTGAAGCCCGGATCGATGTCCTTCTCGCTGCCGCCCATCGCCTTGGCCATGATCACCGCGTCGTAGGGCGCGAGATAGACCGGCCGGGTCAGCGAGAGCTTGCCCTTCCACTTGGGATCGGCGAGCCCCTGCCAGGAAGCGAAGTCCTCCGCCTTGGCGAGGTCGGTGTTGTAGGCGATCCCGTAGTAGGTGAAGTAGACTGGAAGCCCGACGTGACGGCCGGCCTTGTCCTTGGTCAAAAACTTCGGATCGACGTCGGCGATGCCCGGGAGCTGCTTGTCGTCGAAGCTTTCGATCAGGCCGGCATTGGAGAGCGCGATCGCCTCGAAATAGGTGACCAGCGCCAGACTGTACTGGCCGGCCGCGGCTGGGGAGCGAAGCGCGCCCGCCGGGTTCGGCACCTCGACCATCTTGATGGTGGAACCGTTGCCCGGGTTGAACTGCTTGATGAAGGCCTCGCGCCAGGTGTTGGCGCCGCCGCCGCCCCACACCGCCATGGTGAGTTCCTGGGCCGAAGCACTACCTGCGCCACAGGTCGCGCCCGCCCAGGCCAGGACCGCACCGCACATCAGCGCCTTCAATCGGTTCATCATCGCTGGCCCCCGCCGTTGTTGCTTGGCGCCGACGTTAGACGCTCGCTGCAGTGGTCGAGAAATTCATTCGCCCCTCCTGGTCATTCCAGAAGGTTATGGTGTTGGTTGTTGCTCCGTGCAGATACCGCTTCTACAGTCGCGTGGGGATTCCGGAGGGGACACGCCATGGACATCAAGCGTCTGCATCGCCGTCACGCTCTTTCTCTGCTGGGAGGCGCCGCCGCTGTCGGCGCCGCCGGGCCCGCCTTCGCACAGGCCGAGCCGGCCAAGCCCGCCCAGCTGGTCGTCAACCATTCCGGCGGGTCGATGGGCTCGGCCATGCGCAAGGCCTTCTTCAACGGCTTCGAGAAGAAGTACGGAATCAAGGTCGTGGAGACGAGTCCGGTCGACTTCGGCAAGCTGCGCGCGATGGTCGATTCCGGTAACGTCGAGTGGGATCTGACCGAGATCGGCGGCCAGGATGCGATCCGGGCCGGCAAGGCCAATCTCCTCGAGAAGATCGACCCCAAGGTCGTCGATCGCTCCAAGTATCCACCCTCGGCGCAGAACCCCTACGTATTCGCCTCGTCGGTCTATACGACCATCATCGGTTTCCGGAACGACGTGTTCAAGAACGGCAGCCAGCCCAAGAGCTGGGCCGACTGGTGGGACGTGAAGAAGTTCCCGGGCGCGCGCTCCATGCGCAACCACCCGACCGACAATCTGGAATTCGCCCTGATCGCCGACGGGGTGCCGAAGGACAAGCTCTATCCGATCGACTTCGACCGGGCGTTCAAGAAGCTCGACCAGATCAAGCCGCACGTGACGGTGTGGTGGTCGACCGGCCAGCAGCCGGCGCAGCTCCTGCTCGACAAGGAAGTCGTACTGGCGACCGGCTGGAACGGCCGCTTCTACGACATCATCAAGAAGGGTGCGCCGGTCGGAATCGAATGGAACGAGGGCGCGCTGAAGCAGGGCAGCTTCGCCATCCCGCGTGGCGCCAAGAACCCCTACTGGGCCAACAAGATGCTGGCCGAACTCGCGGTGCCGCAACAGCAGGCGGTCTATGCCTCGGAACTCGGCTATCCCGGTCTCAACCTCGAATCGCTGAACTTCGTCGATCCGAAGGTGAAGCCCTTCCTGCCGACCGCCTATCTCGACCAGCAGTTCTGGGTCAGCGACGAATGGTATGCCGAGAACGGCACCAAGGCGGCCGAACTCTGGAACGCTTGGATGCTGAAGAAGGGCTGATCTTCCTTGAGTGCGAGCGGAGGATCGGCCGACCTTCTCATCGAGGGGGTGGCCAGGCGTTTCGGGGAGGTGGTCGCGCTCGATCACGTCTCCCTGCAGGTGGCGCAGGGAGAGCTGCTGACCATCCTCGGGCCCAGCGGCTCGGGGAAGACGACCTTGCTGAAGGTCGTCGCGGGCTTCGAGACGCCAGACGCCGGCCGCGTGACGGTGGGCGGTGCCGACATCACCTCGCTGCCGCCGGCGAAACGCGACATCGGCATGGTGTTCCAGAACTATGCCCTGTTCCCGCATCTCAGCGTCGCGGCCAACGTCGCCTTCCCGCTGGAGATGCGCAACGTCGCCAGGCCGGAGATCGAGCGGCGCGTCGGCGAGGCCCTGGCGATGGTCGAGCTGAAGGGCTACGAGGCGCGCCTGCCGCGGCAGCTTTCCGGCGGCCAGCAGCAGAGGGTGGCCCTCGCACGCGCGATCGTCTTCAACCCACGGCTCCTGTTGCTCGACGAACCTTTCGGCGCGCTCGACCGCAAGCTCCGGGAAACCATGCAGCTCGAGGTGCGCCGTCTGCAGCGGCGCCTCGGCCTAACCACCATCTTCATCACCCACGACCAGGAGGAGGCGCTGGTCCTCTCCGACCGCATCGCGGTGATGAACAAGGGCACGATCCAGCAGGTCGCCACGACGACCGAGATCTACGAGCGGCCGGCCAACGATTTCGTCGCCGACTTCGTGGGCGAGAGCAACATCTTCCACGGCATGGTCGCCGCGCCGGGCACGGTGACGCTGGACGGCGGGCGGGCGCTGCAGGTCCGAAGCGACAGGCCCGCCGGTACGAAGGTCGGCGTGCTGATGCGCCCGGAACGCTTCGCGCCGTCAGGCGTCAACGCCTTCACGGGCGAGGTGATTGAGTCGGTCTATCTCGGGACCTCGTTCAAGCTGCGGCTCGCCTGCGACGGCGGCCTCGAACTGCTGGTGCGCCAGCCGGCGCGCGGCGCGCTGCCCGCCGCCGGCGCCAAGGTGACCGTCGGCATCGACCCCGAGTCGATCCATGTGTTCTGAGGAATCTCCTCATCCTGAGGAGCATCGAGGAGCGATGCGTCTCGAAGGATGGGCCGCAGGCGCGGTGCTCGTTCCCATCCTTCGAGACGGCGCTGCGCGCCTCCTCAGGATGAGGGCTGTTTAGTGAAGTCCCGCGGTTTCCTCCCCGCGCTGCCGGCGCTGATCCTGCTGTTCGTGTTCTTCCTGTTCCCGGTCGTGCGCATGCTGGGCTTCAGCCTCGAGAGCGGGACGCTCGACTGGTACGCCAAGGCACTGGGCGAGCAGCTCTATCTGCGGGTCTTCTGGAACACCTTCGAGATCGCGCTGCTCGTCACCTTCTTCTGCCTGCTGCTCGGCTATCCGCTGGGCTTCCTGATGGCCACGACGACGCCCTTCTGGGCCACGGTCGGCTTCATCTTCGTGCTGCTGCCGCTGTGGACCTCGGTGCTGGTGCGCACCTACGCCTGGATGGTGCTGCTCGGCCGCAACGGCGTGTTCAACCGCACGCTGATGGAAGCGGGCATCATCAGCGATCCGATTCCGCTGCTGCACAATTTCACCGGCGTGCTGATCGGCATGGTGCATGTGCTGCTGCCCTACATGGTGCTGCCGATCTACGGCGCGGTGCGCAAGGTCGATCCCGCCATTCCCGCGGCGGCGGCCGGGCTCGGTGCGTCGAGCTTCGCGATCTTCCGGCGCATCTACCTGCCGCTCACCCTGAACGGCATCTTCGCGGGCTCCGTGCTGGTGTTCGTGCTGTCGCTGGGCTTCTTCATCACCCCGGCGCTGCTGGGCGGCGGGCGGGTGATGATGATCGCCGTGCTGATCGAGCAGCAGGTGCGCGAGGCGCTGAACTGGCCGTTCGCGGCGGCGCTCTCCGCCGTGTTGCTGGTCTTCACCTTCGCCGTCTATGCGCTCGCCCAGCGCTTCACGCGGACGGACACGGAGGCCGCGCGATGAGCCGGCGCCTCCTCGTCGTGTCGTGCGGCGTCATCTACTTCTTCCTGATGCTGCCGCTGCTGGTAGTATTCCCGATCTCGCTGTCGTCGGCGCCCTACATGCAGTTCCCGCCGCCTGGCCTGTCGTGGCAGTGGTACGAGCGCTATCTCGACGATCCGCAATGGATCGATGCGACCTGGCGCTCGCTCTATATCGGCGGCGCGACGGCGGTCTTCGCCCTGGTGCTGGGCGTGCCGCTCGCCTTCGCGCTGGTCCGCGGAAAATTCTTCGGGCGGATCCTGATCGACCGGCTGGCGCTCGCGCCGGTGATCGTGCCGACCATCATCCTCTCGGTGGCGGTATACGGCCTGTTCGCCAAGCTGAAGCTGATCGGCACCTGGTATGGGCTGGTGATCGCCCACACGATCCTGGCGCTGCCCTTCGTGGTGCTGGTGATCGGCGCGGGGCTGCGCGACTTCGACCGCTCGCTGGAACAGGCCGCCGAAGGGCTGGGCGCCAGCCGCTGGCGCACGCTCTCGCGCGTCACCCTGCCGTTGCTGCGCCCCAGCCTCGTCTCGGCCGGGCTGCTGGCCTTCATCTCCTCGTTCGACGAGGTCGTCGTGGCGCTGTTCCTCGCCGGCGCCAACATGACGCTCCCGAAGAAGATGTTCGACAACATCCTGATGGAGATCGACCCGACCATCGCCGCCGTCTCGGTGATGCAGATCCTGCTGGTGTCGATCGTCCTGGTGCTGATCGGCCGCTTCGGACGCGGCCTCAAGGACAGTGCGCGTTAGGAGAGTCTCCATGGCTGACAGCATCTTCCACAAGGATTTCAAGGCGACGCCGTGGTGGTGGGAGTGGTGGCATCCCTCGAACGAGCTGAGCCAGGATCCGCCGCTCAAGACGGATGTTCTGGTCGTGGGCGCGGGCTATGGCGGCCTGTCGACCGGGCTGGAGCTGGCGCGGTCGGGCGTCGAGGTGACCGTGCTGGAGCGCGGCGATTTCGGGGTCGGCGCCTCGACCCGCAACGGCGGCGGCGTCAGCGGCGGCACGACCATGGGCAAGGGCTTCTCCGGCAAGGGCGTCGGCGGCGATCCCGAGGCCTGGAAGAAGGTGATGGCGCGCATGCTGAGCGACGCCGCGGATTCGCTGGCGCAGGTCGAGACGGTGATCGAGCGCGAGGGCATCGAGTGCCACTGGCGCATGAACGGCCGCTTCAGCGGCGCCTACACGCCGCGCCACTTCGCCGAGCAGCAGGCCAAGGTCGCGACCTACAACGAGAAGGCGGCGCTCGGCACCTACATGGTGCCGCGCGAGCGCCAGCGCGAGGAGATCGCGTCGGACTATTACTATGGCGGCATGGTCGTGGAGCGCACCGGCCAGCTCCATCCCGCGCTCTATTATGGCGGGCTGCTCACGGCCACGCATCGCGCCGGCGCCAAGCTCTGCGCCAACTGCGACGCCGAGAAGATCGAGCGCAAGCCGGGTGGGTTCCGCGTGCTCACCAGCAAGGGTCCGATCGAGGCGCGCGAAGTGGTGATCGCCACCAACGGCTACACGACCGAGCTGACGCCGACCCTGCGGCGCAAGCTGGTGCCGGTCGCCAGCCACATCATCGCGACCGAGGAGCTGCCCGAGGATCTGGTGCAGAGCCTCATTCCGAAGAACCGCGTCGTGTCCGATACCAAGCGCGTACTCTGCTACTACCGCCAGTCACCGGACAACAAGCGCGTGATCTTCGGCGGCCGCGCCCGCTTCACCCAGGTGACGCCGGAGGTCAGTGCGCCGGTGCTGCACGGCTACATGCTGGAGCGCTGGCCGCAGCTCAAGGGCGTGAAGGTGACCCATGCCTGGACCGGCAACGTGGCCTTCGCCTTCGACTTCCTGCCGCACATGGGCATGGAGCAGGGCATGCACTATCTGATGGCCTGCAACGGCTCGGGCGTCGCGATGATGTCCTATCTCGGCTACCAGACGGCGCGAAAGATCGCCGGTGGCTCTAACGCAGCCGTCAACGCCTTCGACGGCCAGGATTTCCCGACCGTCCCCTTCTACAACGGCAACCCCGAATGGGTTCTGCCCTTCGTCGGCGCCTGGTACCGCACCCGCGATTGGTGGGACCGGGTGCGGGCTTAGAATCGGAAGACGGGGCGGCGAACGCCGCCCCGTCTTCCGTCTACTTCATCGTGATCGGCGAGAAGTCCTGGAACCAGTTCTGCGCCTGGATGAAGCCCGTGACCTTGGTCGACAAAGCGCGCGGCGCCACGTCGTGGGTCACGAACAGGAACAGCGCGTCGTCGACGATCTTCTCGTGGACCTTCTTCAGCGCCTCGTCCTGCGCCTTCTGGTCGAAGGTGGTGCGCGCTTTCTCCAGCAGCGCGTCCATGCCGGGGTCCTGGTAAAAACCCCAGTTGGTGCCGTTGGGCGCCACCAGCTTGGAATCGAGATGACGGATGAAGGCGGTGAACGGGTCCTGGATGAAGTAGCTGAAGTTCAGCGCGCTGGCGCCCTTGGCCAGGTCCGACTTTGCGCCAGCCCGCCACAGGTTGATCAGCGTGTTCCACTCGGCGACCTCGAACTCGATCTTGATGCCGACGTCGGCCAGGTTCTGCTGGATGTACTCGTTCATCGGCAGCGGCAGCATCTGGCCCGAGCCGGAGCTCGAGATCAGCACCTTGGCCGTCACCGGCTTGGCCTTGCTGAAGCCCGCCTCGGCCAGCAGCTTCTTCGCCGCCTCGGGATCGTACTTCACGTCGAAGCTCGGGCTGCCGAACCACTGGCTGCCCGGCGTGAGGAAGCCCCTTGGCCGGGATCATCATGCCCTTCAGCAGCACCTTCAGCCCCTCTCGGTCGACGGCGAGGTTGGCCGCCTTGCGCACGCGCACGTCCTTCCACGGCGAGTTGTCGGCAAAAGAGAGGTGCCAGGTCCAGTTGTGCGGATAGGCGTTGCTGATCAGCTTGAACCCGGCCTTCTCCAGGCTGGGGATCGCGTCGGGCGAGGGCGCCTCGATCCAGTCGACCTGGCCCGAGCGCAGCGCCGCCGTGCGGGTCGCGGGCTCGGGGATCGGCAGCAGCACCATCCTGTCGAGCTTCGGCACCCGGGCCTTGTCCCGGTACTCCTTGTTCGGCGACAGCTCGGCGCGGGTCTGCGGCTGGAAGGCCGTCACCTTCCACGTGCCGGTGCCCGACGGGGTCTGCGCGAACTTGTTCCAGTCCTTGCCGACCTTTTCCCACTGCGCCGGCTCGACATCATGATCCAGGAGATCTGGTAGGGCAGGAAGGCGTCCGGCGCCTTGGTCGTGATCTCGACGGTCTTGTCGTCGATCACCTTGTAGGCCGCGACGGCGGGAATGCGCGAGCGGCCCTGGGCGGCCTGCTTGGGATCGAACTGCGGCGACTTGTCGTTCAGGATCTTGTCGAGGTTCCACACCACGGCGTCGGCCTTGAAGTCGCTGCCGTCGTGGAACTTCACGCCGTCGCGCAGGGTGAAGGTCCAGCGCGTCGGGTTGGCCTCGTCGACCTTCCAGGCGGTGGCGAGGCCCGGCACCAGCACCGAGGCCTTGTCGGCCGAGGACAGGTCCCAGTTGATCAGCGCGTCGTAGACCGTGTAGCCCATGAACCGCATGCCCTCGCCGCCCTGGTCGGTCTGGCCGGTGGTGAGCGGAATGTCCGAGGCGGTCATGCCGATGCGCAGCGTGCCCTGCGCCAGGACCGGGGTTGCGGCCAGCGAGGCCAGCAGCGCGACGGTGCCCAGAACGGCTTTCTTGGCGAGAATCATGGTGAAGGTCCCTGTCGTCTTCGAGGTCGTTGCCTCGGCGGACGCCAGAACCATGCCAAAGGACGGGTGGCGCCCCCGTCCCTTGCGTTCGAGAATGAACGTGACTTCTAGTTTAGAATAGTTCTAAATAAATGCCGCAAGCCAGGAACAGGAGGGACGGACGATGACGACCGAGAGCAAATGCCCTTTCAGCGGTGCACCCAAGGGAGCGACCAACCGCGACTGGTGGCCCAACCAGCTCGACCTGCAGGTGCTGCACCAGCATTCTCCGCTGTCCAACCCGATGGGCGATGCGTTCGACTACGCCAAGGCGTTCAGGAGCCTCGACCTCGATGCCGTCATCAAGGACCTGAAGGCCCTGATGACCGATTCGCAGGACTGGTGGCCGGCCGACTTCGGCCATTACGGTCCGTTCTTCATCCGCATGGCCTGGCACAGCGCCGGCACCTATCGCGTCGGTGATGGACGGGGCGGCGCCGGCGGCGGCCAGCAGCGCTTCGCGCCGCTGAATTCGTGGCCCGACAACGTCAACCTCGACAAGGCGCGTCGCCTGCTCTGGCCGATCAAGCAG
>JAGNNA010000215.1 GCA_017990895.1 Reyranella sp. | reverse complement strand
TGGCGGACCCGGCGAGATTCGAACTCACGACCTCTGCCTTCGGAGGGCAGCGCTCTATCCAGCTGAGCTACGGGTCCGGCGCGGCGGACCATACCGGAGGGGGCTCGGCTGCGCAACGCACCCGCTCTGAGACCGGGAGCGACCGTGTCGGCCCTGCCGGCGGCCGGGGTTGAGCGCTTCAGCCCCCCTGCTAAGGTCGCCGACGCAAGTCCAGCCTGTGCTATTGCGCGTATCATCAAGGCAATTTGGGAGGTCCCGTCGTGTCCGAGTACGCGTGTCAAGCGGTCAACGCCAAGATCGGCGGCTGAGGATATTCGAATGACAGCGAGCGAACCCGTGCGGCGCATGGTGGTCGGCATCACCGGCGCCTCGGGGACGGTCTACGGCATCCGCGTGCTCGAGGCGTTGCGGGAGCTGAAGATCGAGAGCCATCTCGTGGTCTCCAGGGCGGGTGACCAGACGCGGTCGCTCGAGACCGACATGTCGGCAGCGGAGCTGCGGGCGCTGGCCGATCACGTCCATGCGCCGGGCGATATTGCCGCGTCGATTTCGAGCGGCTCGTTCCAGACCATGGGCATGATCGTGGCGCCCTGTTCGGTGCGAACCCTGAGCGAGATCGCGACGGGCGTCACGTCGGGCCTCGTCTCGCGGGCCGCCGACGTCTGCCTGAAGGAGCGGCGGCGGGTCGTGCTGATGTTCCGCGAGACGCCGCTGCACGCCGGCCACATCAAGAGCATGCTGGCCGTCACCGAGATGGGCGCCATCGTCGCGGTGCCGTCGCCGGCCTTCTATACGCGGCCGAAGACCGTCGACGATATCGTGACGCATTCCGTCGCGCGCGTGCTCGACCTGTTCGGCCTCGACACCCGGAGCTTCCCGCGCTGGAGCGGCCCCTCCGGGGTGGGGAAGCCCACCGTCGCCAGGCGCCGGAGTGGCAAATGAAAGTGCGCCTGACCTGGGCTTGGCGGCGCGCCGCGTTTCGGCGACAGTCCGCCCACAAGAACCAACCGGGAGGAATGAGATGACCGACCATAGCCGCCGCGGCTTCGTCCGCGCTTCGGGCGCCGCCGCCGCGCTCGCCACCTTGGGACTCGCGGGTCGCGCCGGTGCGCAGGGCGCCGCGCCGCTCGAATCGGTGCGCATCGTCACCGGCTTCCCGCCGGGGGGCACGTCCGACACGCTGTGCCGCCGCGTCGCCGAGGGGCTGAAGGGCACGTCCTACACCAAGGTGGCGATCGTCGAGAACAAGCCGGGCGCCGGCGGCCAGATCGCCGTCCAGTCGATGAAGGGCGCGGCGACCGACGGCAGCGTCATCCTGCAGACGCCGGCCTCGATGCTGATGATCTATCCGCACATCTACAAGAAGCTCAACTACGACGCCTTCACCGACGTGACCCCGGTGACGCTCGCCTGCACCTTCGACTTCGGCTTCTGCGTCGGTCCCGCCGTGCCCGACAGCGTGAAGAACATCCCGGAGTTCCTGGCCTGGTGCAAGGCCAACCCGGACAAGGCCAACTACGGCTCGCCGGCCTCCGGCTCGGTGCCGCACTTCATCGGCGTGCTGCTGGGCCAGGCGGGCGGCATCGAGCTGAAGCACGTGGCCTATCGCGGCACCCAGCCTGCGGTGCAGGACATGGTCGGCGGCCAGATCCAGGCCGTGTCCGGCCCGGTCGGCGAATTCACCCAGCAGGTCGCCGCCGGCAAGGCACGCCTCCTCGGCGTCTCGGGCGCAACCCGCAGCCGCTTCGCGCCCAACGTCCCGACCTTCGCCGAGCAGGGCTACAAGGATCTGGTCTTCTCCGAGTGGTTCGGCTTCTTCGCCCCGGGCGGCACCCCGGCGCCGGTCGTGATGCGCGCCAACAAAGCGCTGCGCGCCGCGCTCGCCCGGCAGGACGTGATCGACGGCCTCGCCGTCATGGGCCTCGAGATGAAATCCTCGACCCCGCAGGAACTCGGCACGCTCCTGAAGGAAAGCTACGACCGCTGGGGGCCGATCGTGAAGAAGATCGGCTTCACAGCGGACTCCTGAAACACAGCCGTCCTCTCGACCGGCGCGCACGTCGCTCGGCAAACCGCGCCGATCCGGCGATTGGGATCCGCAGCCCCTGGCCTGAGCTGGAAAAGAGGTCTCCAGCTCCGTCGGAACGGAAACGAACATGCTGATGCGCCGAACCTTTTTTGCCACGGCCGCCATCGCGCCCCTTGCGGTCGCCATGGCGCAGCCTGCTGGACGCGTCTGGCGGCTGGGCGTCCTGCGGCCGTCGGCGGCCATCGACTGGGATCACATGGAGCCGGCGTTGCGCGGGCTCGGATATATCCCTGGCCAGAACCTCTCGATCACCTATCGCTTCGCAGGCGGGGACATTTCCCGGCTTCCCGCCCTGGCGCGGGAGCTGGTGGACGCTGATCCGAACGTGATCATCGCCGTTGGCGCGGCCGCGACACGGGCGGTCCGCGACGCGTCCCGTACCGTTCCCACGCTCATGTTCGGCAACTTCGATCCGGTCGCGGCCGGCTTCGCGGCCAGCCTCGCGCGCCCCGGCAACAACATCACGGGGATCATGATTTCCTCCGAAGGCACGCTGGCAGCCAAGAAGATCGAATTGTTGAAGGAGGCCGTGCCCTCGCTCCGGCGAGTCGGCGTCCTGGCGCCGGACGATCCCAGCATTGCGCGGCAGATCGAGGAGGTGCGCAGCGCCGCCGCCGCTCTGGGTGTGACTCTCATCGTCGCCGAGGTGCGCGGCGGTGCCTATGACGCGGCATTCGCCGGGCTTGCGGCCGGCAGGGCCGAAGCCCTGCTCGTCGCCGCCCACACCTTCTTTGTGCGCGATCGCCGGGCCATCTTCAACCTGGCCCGGCAGGCGCGCCTGCCCGCGATCTACGAATGGCCCGACCAGGTGAGGGACGGCGGCTTCATGGCATACGGTCCCAGCCTCGAGGGTCTGTGGCAGCGCATTGCGCACTATGTCGACAGGATACTGAAAGGCGCCAATGCAGGCGACCTGCCGATCGAACTGCCCACCACCCTCGATCTCGCGATCAACCTGCGCACCGCCCGGGCGATGGGGTTCACGGTGCCGGCCGCGCTGCTCGCGCGTGCCACCGAGGTCATCGAGTGACGGCTGGCCGATGCCACCCGACCGCCTGGAGAGTTGTCCCGGCCACCGAGCGATCTATGCCACGCTCTGTGGCATGGACGTAACCCGATGCTGGGATCACGCTGAAAGCAGCGTGGGTGGCGCTAGATTGGACCGTGGGAAACGGGCTTGGACCACGCTGTTCGCGGCAAGCAACAGATTGGCCACCGACCTCTGTCGCGTCATGATGATCCGAACATGCTGACACGCCGAATCCTATGTGCGGCACTTGCCGTCGCCGTGCCCGTTGCCGCCCCGACTGCGCAAACCACGGGCCGTATTTGGCGGCTGGGCGTCCTGCGGCCATCGGCTGTCGTCGACTGGGATCATCTGAGGCCCGCCCTCCGGGCGCTGGGCTACTCACCGGGTCAGAACCTGGTTATCTACGAACGCTTCGCGGACGGTGACATCTCGCGCCTTCCTGCCCTGGCGCGCGAACTGGTGGAGGCCGATTCCGACGTGCTCATTGCCGTCGGCGCTGCAGCGACGCGCGCCGTCCGCGACGTGTCCCGCGCAATACCCACCGTGATGTTCGGCAACTTCGATCCGGTTGCGGCCGGCTTCGCGGCCAGCCTTGCACGTCCCGGCGACAACATCACGGGGATCATGATTTCCTCGGAAGGCACGCTGGCGGCCAAGAAGATCGAATTGTTGCAGGAAGCGGTTTCGGGCCTCCGACGCCTTGGCGTCCTCACGCCGGACAATCCGAACGCCGCGCACCAGCTCGACGAGGTGCGCACCGCCGCCTTCGCTCTGGGCGTCACGCTCGTTGTCGCCGAGGTTCGTCGTGGTGCCTACGACCAGGCTTTTGCGGCGCTTGCGGCGGGCGGCGTGGAGGCGTTGCTCGTGGCCGCTGATCAACTCTTCCTGCGTGATCGCATGACGATCATCAGCCATGCACTGCAGCTGCGGGTGCCAGCGATCTACGAATGGCCCGATCAGGTACGCGACGGCGGTTTCATGGCGTACGGTCCAAGTTTCGAGGGACTGTGGCAGCGCATCGCGCTCTATGTCGACCGCATCTTGAAGGGGGCAAAGGCGGGTGATCTTCCCATCGAGCTGCCTACCACTCTCGACCTTGCGATCAACCTGCGCACAGCCCGGGCGATGGGGTTCACCGTGCCGCCTGTCCTGCTCGCGCGTGCCACCGAAATCATCGAGTGACGACCGGCCGCCTTTACTTGAGCTGCTGCAGATTCGCCACGGCGACCGCGCGCGCCATGCCGCGCAGTTCGCGTTCGCCCAGCTCCTCGATGACGGCAACGGATTCCGCTGCCGCGGCGAGCCGTCCCGACACCAGTATCTGTCCGTCGGCTGCCTCGGCGCAGAGGCGTGCGGCCAGATTGATGACGGCACCGATCGCCGTGTAGTCCAGGCGATCCTCGAAGCCGATCCGGCCCAGCGTGGCGTAGCCCTGGGCCATGCCGATGCCGAAGCCCAGCCGCTGTCCGCGCCGGGCCCAACCCACGGCGAGGCCGCGCACGGTTTCCCGCATCTCGTGGGCGAGCCGCGCGGCCCGCTCCGGGGCGTCGGGGCAGGGTAGGGGATCATTGAAGAAAACCAGCATGCCGTCGCCGGTGAAGCGGTCGAGCGTGCCCTCGTACTTGCGGATCAGCGGGCCGACGGCGCCGTGATACTCACCCAGCAGCGCCATGATGTCTTCGGGCTCGGCGGTTTCCGCAAACGAGGTGAAGCCGCGCAGGTCGCAGAACATGGCGACGATCTCGCGGCGATGGTTTTCGAGAATCTTCTCGTCTCCGGCCGATACGATGGCCTGCGCGAGCTGCGGTGCCAGGAAGCGGCGCAGCCGGTTTACACGCTCGAGTTCTCCGACCTGCTCCGCCACCTTGCGTTCCAGGTCGCGGTTGATGTCGGCCAGCTGGTCGTGCAACGACTTGATTCGCAGCATGGCTCGTACGCGGGCGACCAGTGCGCCGTGGTCGACCGGCTTGGTGAGATAGTCGTCGCCGCCGGCGTCGAGGCCTGCGACGACGTCCTTCGGGTTGGCCTTCGCCGTGACCAGCACCACCGGAATGAAGGGTAGGGTCGGGTCCGACTTGAGCCGGCGCACGACCTCCAGGCCGTCGATTTTTGGCATCATGATGTCGAGCAAGAGAAGGTCCGGCGGGTCGGCCTTTACGGCCTCCAGCGCCTGTTCGCCGTCCGTCGCCACGGCGACCTCGTAGCCCAGGCTCTCGAGCCGCATGCGGAGGATCTCGACATTGTCGGCAACGTCGTCGACGACCAGGATACGGGCGGGATCGCGCATTAGTCGCCGAGAATCTCGCGCACCTTGGCCAGCATCTGGCGCGGACTGTAGGGTTTGGCGATGTAACCGTCGCACCCGGCTGCCCGCGTCTTCGCTTCGTCTCCCGACAGGGCGTAGGAAGTGACGGCAATGACGGGAATCGACGTGAGCGCAGGGTCGGCCTTGATCTGCCGCGTCGCCTCGTAGCCGTCCATCACCGGCATCTGGATGTCCATCAGGATCAGGTCGGGTCGGTGCTCGGCCGCCATCGCGACGCCCTGGGCACCATCCTGAGCCTCGACCATCTCGTACCCGGCCATGCCCAGCAGGTCGCGAAGGATCTGGCGGTTGTCCTCCGTATCCTCGACGACCAGGATTTTCTTGCTCATGCGGCATCCTTCATCGGAGTGACATTGATCGGGATCGTGACCTTGAATGTCGAGCCCCTGCCCACCTCCGACTCGACGGCGATGCGGCCCCCATGAAGCTCGACGATCTTGCGCGAGATCGACAGGCCGAGCCCGGTCCCGCCCTTCTTGCGCGTGCTGGTATCATCGACCTGCTGGAACTCGTCAAAAATTCGAGCCTGGTCGGCGGGCTTGATGCCAAGGCCGGAATCCACGACGGCCAGTTCGAAGAAGTCGCCTTGCTGGACGGCGCGGACCTCGACCGAACCCTGGTCGGTGAACTTTATGGCGTTGCCCACCAGGTTCAGCACGACCTGTGAAAGGCGGCGCGCATCGCCGGTGCCCGGTGGCAGTCCCGGCGCGATCGCTGAGCCCAGCGCCAGGCCCTTGGCGCGGGCGAGGGATTCCGTGGCCGAGAGCACCGTCGCCACGATGTCGGCGACGCTGTAGGGCTCCACGACGAGGGTGAGCTGTCCAGCCTCGATCTTGGAAAGGTCCAGAACGTCATTGATGAGGCCCAGCAGGTGCTTGCCGTTCGACTGCACGCGTTCGAGCACGCCCTGCGCCTTGCTGCCGACGTCACCATAGAGCCCATCGGCCATCATCTCGGTGTAGCCGAGAATGGCGTTCAGCGGCGTGCGCAACTCGTGGCTCATGTTCGCCAGGAACTGCGACTTGTGCTGGCTCGCGATCTCGAGCTGTCGGCTCTTCTCCTGGATCTCGGTGAAGAGACGCACATTCTCGATGGCAATGACGGCCTGGGCAGCAAAAGTCTCGAGCAGGCCGATCTGCCGCGGTGTGAACGGACCGGGCTCCGGCTTGCGCAGCAGGAGGGCGCCGATCGCACTGCCTTCGCGCATCATCGGTGTCGCGACGATGGCCTGGAAGCCCATCTGTACCGCTCCCTCCTGCGTGAGCGTGAAGTCATCGGGCGCAAGGGCTGCCACGTCGGGGACGTGAACGGTTCGCCCCTCGATGATCGCACGCCCCATCACATTCTGGCGATCGAGCGGGAAGCGCTCGCGGCGGCCGGCGCCGACGGGCCCTTCATGGGCCTCGAACACCACGTCCGATCCGTCGAGCATGACGACCAGTGCATCCTGCGCGCCGCACAGGCGAACGGCTGCCTTCACGACGATGTCGAGGACGGGCTGCACGTCGGTGGGTGACTGCGAGATGACTCTCAGGATCTCGGCGGTGGCCGTCTGCTGCTCCAGCGCTTCACTCAGTTCGGCGGTGCGCCGGTCCACCTTCTGCTCGAGGTCGGCATAGCTTTCCTGAAGCTG
Organism: Reyranella sp.; assembly: GCA_017990895.1. GTDB lineage: Bacteria > Pseudomonadota > Alphaproteobacteria > Reyranellales > Reyranellaceae > Reyranella. The sequence goes on along the minus strand of JAGNNA010000215.1, from coordinate 1,526 downwards.
CCCGGCCATGCGATTGAAGTTGTTGGCCAGACCTTCGACCTCGTCGCCGGTCTTCACGTCGATGCGATGCCCGAGGTCGCCATGGCCGAGCCGCTCCGCGCCCCGGGACAGGATACGGATCGGCGAGGCCATGCGCCGCGACAGAAACCAGGCGCCGGCCGCGGCAATGGCGAGGCCCAGTGCCAGCAGGGCCACGGTCTGCCCGAGGGAGGTGAAGAGAGGTTGCAGGGCAGCGGAGGTCGGCTGCTCGACGAAGACCAGCCATCCGAGGGCAGGAATCGTCGCGACGGACGAGAGGACCGGCGTTCCGTCGAGTGCCCTGCCGAAGTCGGCCTGGCCGTCGGCCACGGGCTTGCCGTCCCTGAGCTCCGCGAGCGCCTTGGCGACATGCTCGACGCGACTCATGTCGGTGTTGCGCAGCACCAGGCTAATGTCGGGGTGCGAGACCAGCCTGCCGTCGCGGTCGACGACGTAGGCATAACCCTTGTCGCCGGCCTTGATGGCGTTGACCACGTCCCAGATCAGCTTGAGGTTGACCTCGGCCGCGGTTGCGCCGGCACGTCGACCGGTACGCGCCAGCGAGATCGACATGTAGGGTTCGGACTCCTTACGCAGGTAGACGGGGCTATACCACACGCGCTTGTTCTGAATCTCGGTGAAGCGCGGATCGCGGGAAAGGTCGGCATTCGAGCCAACGACGTCCATTGCCAGCCGCGACACCTTGAGTTGCTCGCGGCCCTGGCCGTCGATCTGGGTCAGTTCGGTGATCGCCGGCACCTGGCGCTGCAGACGGATGAAGTCGAAGCGCCGCTGGTCGACCGGGGCGACCGCCCATTGCGGGTGCGTCGTCCAGCCGATCTGGCGTTCGATCTCGTTGATGAACTGCCCGACCTTGTCGGCCGCGCCATTCGCCTTTTCCTGCTGCAGGCGTCCGAGGGCATCCTTGGCCGTGCCGTAGGAGAACCACATGTCGAGGACGCCGTTGATCAGCAGCACGAAGGTGACGATGCCGACGAGCGACAGGAAGTACTTGGCAAACAGGCCGCCACGACGAAGGAAAGAGGGCAACCTCACTCGAGCACCTCGTCGGCGCGTATCAGGATCGACTGCGGTACAGTGAGGCCTAACGCCTTCGCCGTGACGAGATTGATCACGAGCTCGATCTGCACCGGGCCCTGGACCGGCAGGTCGCCGGGCCTGACGCCTTTGAGGATTCTGTCGAGGTAGAGCGCCGAGTCCCGATAGATGTGCTGAATACTGGCGGCATAACTCAGGAGGCCGCCTGCTGCGGGGAAGCGGCGCGATGCCGATGCCGACGGCAGGCGATGTGCAAGTGAAAGGCCGGCGGTGAGCTTCACCGACAGGCTTGGCTGCACGATGACGGCGTCCATGCCGGCAAGGCTCGCGAAGGCCTGTTCCAGATCGGATTCGCGCTCGATCATCACATGCTCGATGTCGACACCGCTTTGGCTTCCCGCCGTGTCGAGCTGTCCGAGGAAAGGCTTGTGAAAAGGGTCCGGTGCGTT
>JAGNNA010000214.1 GCA_017990895.1 Reyranella sp. | reverse complement strand
GGCTTGTACAGGGTCTCGCCGAGGTCGGCCCACAGCAGCGCCCAAGCCGCATATGCGTCGTCGATCATCCGGGCATAGCCGACATGGGCTCCATAAGGATGGCGGATCAACCGGTGCTCGTCCGTCGACGAGGCCAGCGGATTGGGAATCGGCCCCTGCTCGAAAAGTTCGACCTCGTGACCCTGTCGCGCCAATCCCCAGGCCGTTGCCAGCCCCATGATGCCGCCGCCGATGATGATCGCTCTCACGTTCCCCTCTTGCCGATCGTTCGTCGTTCACAGCCGATGCACTGGTTCTACATGCTTCGAGGGGCATTGAGACCCCCTCTCGAAGGTGTTGCAAATCGGGGCGCCATGAGCGTTGATGGTGCGGAGACTTACACAACCGAAGAAAAGTCGAAGGAACGAACATGGCGATGACCATGCTGCAGATGGCCGGGGCGCAGCCGACGCCGGCCACCATGGCCGATGGCGTACTGCTGATCATCGATGCACAAAGGGAATATACGGACGGATTGCTGCCGCTGACCGGGGTGCAGCCCGCGGTGGATGCGCTGGCCGTCCTGCTCGAGAAGGCCCGCGCGGCGGGTGCTCCCATCGTCCATGTGCGCCACCAGTCCAAGGGCAAGGCCTTCAATCCGGCGTCGACCGGCTACGAGATCGTAAAGGAACTGACGCCGCGCGACGGCGAGACGATCATCGACAAAGGGATGCCGAACTCCTTCGCCGGCACCGACCTCGGATCGCGACTTGCCGCGATCGGCCGCAAGAACCTGATCGTCGGCGGCTTCATGACCCATATGTGCGTTTCCGCGACGGTGCGCGCGGCAACGGATCAGGGTTTCATGAGCACCATCGCGGCCGACACGGTGGCGACTCGCGACCTGCCCGATGCCATGGGCGGGGACACGATTTCGGCGGACGCCATCAACCGGATCACGCTTGCGGCCCTGTCGGACCGCTTCGCCTGGATCGTGCCCTCGGCCCGCCAGATCGTCTGACAGGCCAGTCGGCGAAGGCTCGGTCTAGAGGCTCTTGCCGCTGACGGTGCTGATGGCGGTGATCGCCGCGACGGCGATCAGGGAGGCAATCAGAGTGTATTCGATCGCGGTGGCGGCCTTGTCGTCCGCCATCAACCGGCGAAAAAAGGACAGCATCGGTATCTCCAGAGCGGGGCAATGCTGGGGACTGATTCCAGTCCCCGTCGAACAATAAGTAGAAAAATCACCCTCAACCTATTGGACCGACCCACCGATACAATGTGAGAATTGTATCAAGTTCGTCGTGGCGCGCGCTTCGGCGAGCCTCATGTTATCGTCGGTCAAGCAAGGAGGGGGCGTGTCATGAAATCCATTCTGACAATGGCCTGGACGTCGGAAGACCCGGCCGCATTCGATCTGGCCGCCAACATCGCACGCAAGTTCGGGGCGCGCCTGATAGGCCTCGAACCGCCTTCCTACGGCGTCATGAGCATGGCCTGGGCCGATGCCGGGATGGGCGCGCCGATCGGCGGTGGCCTGGCCGAGGATGCCGAGGAACGCCAGCGGGTCGCCGCGGTCCGGCAGGCCTTCGGAGAACGCGCGACGGGGCTCGTCTCCGAATGGCGCTCCGCCGACGACAGCGGTCCGACGGCGATCGGCACGATCGGCCGGGCCTACGACCTCATCGTTCTGCCGCAGCCCGGCGCCTTGCCGAAGATGCCGGAGAGCGTCTTCGAAACGGCGTTGTTCGATTCGGGCCGTCCGGTCCTCGTGGTGCCGCCCGGTTTCAGCGGCATGGTCGGCAAGCGCATTCTGTTCGCGTGGAACGGCTCGACCGAGAGCGCGCGGGCCATTTCGCTGGCGATGCCGGTCCTGAGCGGCGCCGAAGCCATCGAGGTGCTGAGCGTCGAAGGGGCGATGGTGCCCGGCCCGACATCCCTGGAGATTGCCGATTCCTTGAGGAGCCACGGTCTCAACGTGACGGGACAGCATGTGAAGCCAGGCGCGAAGACCGCTGGGCAGACCATCGTCGACCGGGCGCAGGCGCTCGGTGCGGACCTGATTGTCAAGGGCGCCTACACGCAGAGCCGGTTGCGCCAGATGATCTTCGGTGGCGTGACCCGCGATCTCATCCTGTCGTCGCCCCTGCCGGTGCTGTTCTCCTACTGATCACGACAATCCGCCGCCGGTGCCCCGGCGACCGTGCTAGAAGCGGCCGCATGACGGCTGTTTCGCCCGCATCCGACTCGCTCCGGACCCGCATGACGGTCCTGCTCCTGCTCGTGGCCGTTATGGTCACGGGCTCCGGATTGTCGTACGCGCAGTCGCCCGAGGAACGGCGCGCTCCGGCCCCGCCGACGATCGCGGAGAAGCTCGTCCTCCTGCAGGGGGAGCGCGCCGAACTGCAGGCGCGTGCCGACAGCCTGGCGCGCATCGAGATGCTTTCGTCATTCCGGACCGCGAGTCTGCTGTTGGACGCGCTGGCGTCGCGTTACGAGCCCGAGCGTGAACAGCCCTTCGACCGGTTGCCGGCCGCGCGGCGGGAGGTGTTCGCGAGGCTCGAGTCGGTGAATGCCGCGTTGCGCGCCGCGATCGATCGGCCAGGTACCCCCGAAGGGGCTGCTGCCGTGTCACAGGCCGCAGGCGGTATTCCGGCGGACCTGGAGTGGATGGCGTCCTTCGATTTCTCGCCGGTCATTCTCTCCTACACACCGAAGTTCCTCGCGCCGCGGCGTCTTCTGCCGGCCGGCGACGATCCGGCGATCGAGGTCGAGGTTCTGGGCCTGCGCCTGACCAGGGACCGAGCGCCGCCGGTGCTGACGATCGGCTCATGGCGCGGCGAGGCCGCCGTGACTCCCGAGCGCCTGAAATTCGTCGTGCCGCGCAGCGCCTTCGCGAGCGACGCCCAGCAGGCCAGGTTTGCCTCGGGATCGCTTTTCCTGCGTCACGACTCGCGAACCGTGGCTTTCCAGCTGCTGTTCACCACGATCCCCGAAAAGGCGGGTTCGTTCGCGGTCGAGCAAAAAGTGCGATCCGCCATGCCGGAGTCCAAGACGCTGGTATCCCCGGAAATATTGGCGCGCGCGCCGGCCGGCGAGACGAAGACCGTGCGGCGTTGCTTCGATCCTCCGCCGGGATGGCGTTTCGACAAGAGCAAGAGGCGCGCCGACATCGTCGAGCGGCTGGGCTGGATCGACGATATCCCCGACGAGACGATGAACGGCGGCTCGGTCGCCTTCGTCCGCGAAGACCGTCCCAGCCAGATCTGCGTCGCCGTCGTCGCCAAGGCGGCCACGAAGACCGCGCGCACCGCCACGATCGGTCGCTTCGAGGCAACGCTGGTAAGGGACGTTCCCACGGACCGGGTGGTGCTGAGCGAGGTTCGCCCGCTGGACTGGAACGAGCCGGCGCGCACGCCGCTCGAGTCCGGGATGATCGGGTGGAAGCTCAAGGTCCGGCTGTTCGACGAGATCGATCGCGAGTTCGAAGGCGGCCCCGACGGTTCCGCCGTTCCCACCGGCCTCTCGTTCCTCCACATCGAGACAGACGGCGGCAAGAACCTGACGCTTCGGGCCGATACCGACGCGTTTCGCTAGAGTCTTTCCGCTTCGAGTTAAACCAAACCCCTCATCCCGAGGAGGGCCGTTATTTGCTGGGGGCGCGCCACTCCCGTGGCGCGATCATTGCACGCAACAAACAAAGACGCGCCTCTGGAGTGGCGCGCCCCCAGCACAGACCCAAGGTTGAGTTTTTGGGCAGCTCGACGCGTTCAGTATCATCAGGAAGCCTGCTAGCGGCCTCTGGCCTCGAGGCGCATGCGTCTCTTGCCCGTCCCGTCGATGAGATCGAGTGTCGTGCCGGAAATCTGCGCGGTCCTGATCGCATCCAGAGCCGCAACGAAGCGCCTTTCGATCGCCGTTTCGGCCGCTGGGCAAGCCATCATCGTCATCGGGCCGGGCGTGAAGCGGAGGCCGGCCGGGTCGAGAACGAAGTCACCATTCAGTGTGTTGCAGCCGGTCGATGCGGTGAACTTGCCGAGATCGTCGAGCCGCATCAGTGGTCGCCGCCGCCAGTCGTCGAACGAGAGGCGCTCGCCGTCGAGTTCAACGAGGCGCCACTCGGTGTCGCGCAACGCCGACCCTCGGGCCGCCAGCGCCGGGCAGGCGCCGCCGCGCTTCAGACCCAGGAAGCGATCGACCGCGACCGAGTTGTTTTTGTCGAAGCCGCCGATGATTTCGACATAGAGGCTGGTTTCCCGAGAGGGCGTGGCGTCGACCCATGCCTTTTCGAGTTCGGGCTCGGCGCCGCCCGGGGCGACGCCATAGGTGCGACCGACCAGGCAGGGCGCGAACAAGCCGCCGTCCTGGGCGTCCCGATACATGCCGGAGAGCCGGAACTGCCCGTCGATCGGGTCAGGGGTCGCGGTCTTCAGAAGCTCGCGGCCGTCGTCGGCGACCAGCTGGTCGGTTCCTGTCTCGCGGAACGCCCGTCGAGTGCCCGCCCCGCCGCGCAGGATCAGCCGTACGCCGCCCTCGACTTCCAGCGCCCACTCCCCCAGGTCGAGCAGGGGCTCGGCCGATCCTTCACGCCTCTCGCGCAGCCGGAACGTGCCGTCGGGAAACAGGGTGACCGTGAGGCCGCCGCCTTCGAAGGTGCGCGGCGGATCGCCCGGTCGGCCAGCGGCATGGCACCGCATCGATCGTCCGGCGGCGGTGAGGGTCACTTCGCGGCCCCGTCCGCGCAATTCGTAATAGGAATCCGAATAGGCAAAACCGGAACCCGCTGGCACGCGCGACAATTCGATGTCGGGTTGGCCTGGCATGCGCAGGATCGCCTCGTCGCCGTCGTCCGAGAAGGAAGAGGCGAAGTCCATGCCGCCGGGACAGGAGTACATGACCTCACCCTTTGGCACCGGCATCGGCGACGGCCGCGGGTCCGATGGGGAAACCTGCGCGACGGCCGGAGAGGCCACGATAAGGATGACGACAAGCAGGAGTCGCTTCATGGTGTCGACTCCGGGATACGGCCATCGGCGGACAGCAGGATGGCGACGGGCCGCGTTGCCTCGAACTGCGCGAGTACGATCAGCGCGACCACCATGATGGGCACGCAGAGGAACATGCCGACGACGCCCCAGATCGTTCCCCAGACGATCAGGGAGACGATGACCACCAGCGGCGAGAGATTGAGCGAACGCCCCATGATCGCCGGCTCGATCACGTTGGCTGTCACCACCTGGATCGAGCCGAACACCAGCAGCACGATCAGGAAGGGCGTGAGGTTGTCGAACTGGATCAGCGTGAGCAGCGCCGGCGCGACGATGGCCATGATCGAACCCACGGTGGGAATGTAATAGAAGAAGAATACCATGACGGCCCAGAAGCCCGCGAAGTCGACCCCGACCGAGGACATGACGGCATAGGCCAGCGCCGAGGTGGCCGTCGCGAGCGTGGTCTTGATGCGGATGTAGATGCGGATCTCGCGGTCGATTCGGGCCAGCACGGCCAGTACGCGCGCCTCCTGGCCGTCGCCGTGAAAGATGGCGCCGAGCTTTCGCTTGAAGTGAGCCTGCTCGACGAACAGGAACAGCGTGTAGATCAGGATGAGGCCGGCGATGCTCACGACGGATGCGGCGGCGGCGGCGACGCTGCCGACCGTGTCGGCGAGGCTTATCCGAGCCACCAGCTCCGAAAGGGTGGGGGCTTGCTCGATGCCGGCCAGACGCGCGGCTTGCTCGACGAGATGGGTGAGGCGGGCCTCATAGGTCGGCACCGCCGCAACGACGGCCTGCACATTGCGCCCGATCGTGCGCCCGACGATCCAGAACAGGCCGCCGATCATCAGGATGGCAAGGACCATCGGCAGCGGCTGCGGCAGGCGAAGGGCGTCCCCCAGTCGCGGCTGGGCGAATGTGTCGGCCAGCGAATCGATCATGTACCAGAGCACGATGCCCAGAACGAACGGCAGCAGCAGGCCGCGTCCGGCGACGAGCAGGAAGATCGTCGCGGCGATAACCACGGCCCAGAGTGCGGCGCGCTGCAGCGTCATGGTTTCATTATACGCGCTGTCGCTTGCGGTTGGGAGGCGGTGTGAGCGGCGCCAGATCAGGCGCGGTCGAGCATCGCACGACCGCGTTCGGTGAGTTCGACCCGGTGTTCGCCGACGTTGCCGCCGTATTGGCGTACCAGCCCGTCCGCCCGCGCGTCTTCCCAGACCGGGAAACGCGGGCAGGAACTCTGCCAGGCGTCGAGTACCTCCTCGCGCTGGCGCGGCCGTGCCGCCACCCACTGGAGGAACTGGATCATGATCAGCGGCGGACTGGCTGACACGATGCCTCCTACTGGAAACCGCACGCCTGCGCCGTGACGCCGACGGTCGCCCAGCGCTGGTTATCGCGGAAGCAGCCGCTGGTCCAGGTGCCGGTGAAGACCTGGCCGCCGGGCTCTCCCGACTTGGTGCCCCAGCCGTTGGCGCGGTCGTCGAGCCATTCACCCTCGTAGCGCGCGCCGTTGGCCCAGACGCGTACGCCGCGTCCCTGCATATTGCCGTTGACGAAATCGCCTTCGTAGCGCCCGCCGTCGGCGAACAGCATCGTGCCCCGGCCGGTCCGCTGATTGTCGCGAAAGTCGCCGATGTAGCGGTTGCCGTTGCTCCAGACGTACATGCCATGCCCCTGCGGGCGGCCCTCGCGGAACTCCGCGATCAGCTTGGCACCACTCGGGAAGACATAGGTACCCTTGCCGTCGCGTTCGCCGGCCTTGAACTCGCCCTCGTAACGAGCCCTGTTGGCGTAGGTCAGCCTGCCCTGGCCCTCATACAGCCCTTTCTTCATCTCCCCTTCGTAGCGATCGGTCGGAGCGCCGTTCCTGGTCCACTGCAGCACGCCCTTGCCCTTGCCCTGGGCCAGGCCGTAGTCGCAGTCGCAGTCGCCCGACCAGCTGATGCCGACACTCGGCTCGGCGTTCATCATCACCACGCCGCAGCCGGTCTTCGGATCCTTGACCTCGTCGCTGGCCGCCGGAGGTTGCCCCGGGGTCGGCAGGGTGGGGAGCTGACGCGGCATGGGCGCCGTTCCGAGTTCGGGCACCGGTCGAGACGTCTGCGCCGCGGCGGGAAGGGTACCCGCTGCAGCGATCAAGACCAGTAGTGAGAAGAGTGGCCGGCTCATGCGGCGAAGAGTTTAGCATCGGCCGTCGAGATCGTCCTTCCTGTCCCTTTTCTCGCCATCGCCCTGCTTGTCCGCGGCGATACCGAGTTTCACCTCGAAAGAGTGGAGCAGGCCCATGACGACCAGGATCAGGAACGTGCCAAATCCTGCAATCTGCCAAAGGCCGAAGCCGGAGGAGAGACCCACGGCGCCCGCCAGCCACATTCCGGCTCCTGTCGTGAGCCCTTGAACCTTGCCACGGTCGAACAGAATCGAGCCGGCTGCCAGGAATGCGACGCCGGCGGTCACGGCCTCCACGGCCCGAAGGGGGTCTAGCTGCACCTCGCGCCCGACGAAGGCTGTGGAATGCGAAATCTCGACGGTCAGGATTCCAACCGTCGCGGCGGCGACGCAGATCAATATGTGGGTGCGCAGTCCGGCCGGCCGTGCGCGCCACTCGCGCTCAAAGCCGATGAGCGCGCCAAGCAGCGCGGCGAACAGGAGCCGCGCTGCGATGACGGAAAAAGAGAGGAATGTCGGATGCACGAATTCCTCTACGAGTGCGCCCATGTCTAGGAAGCGTACTTGAACTCGGGGAGGGCCTTCAGCGAGTCCTTGGTCGCGCCCGGCAGCACCATCTTCTTGCCGTTTGTCCGCAACTGCTCGTAGGGGAGAACGATCAGCTTGTCGCCGAGTCCGAGGAAGCCGCCGACCGAAAGCACGACGAACGGCGCCTTGCCGTCCGGCCCGACGATGATTTCGTCGATCTTGCCGACAGTGTCCCCCGCTTCGTTGACGACCGAGGAGCCGATCACCTTGCTGGCACGATAGCCGGTCGACAGCTTGACGACGTCAACCTTCACGAGCTGAACGGTTTGCGGGGCGCCCTGGGCGAGTACGACGAGGGGCATGGTCAATGCAGCGGCCGTTGCGACGGTTGCTGTGGCGAGAACGATGCGCATGGCAGGAGAACTCCAATGAGGAAGGACCCCGTAACGGGCCGCCCTGGAGGGCGTTCCCATGCCTTGCTTACGAGCCGAATTCCGGCTCGGGAGATTTTGAGGTGCCAATAAAGCATCCGCACCCCTAAAGATGTGCTCTCAACGGACGCCGGCATCCACTACCTTAAAGACGATAAGTCGTTGTTTATAATATGTATTTTTAATAGTCCTTATTAGAAACCTAAACATGAGGCAGGCGACCTGTGGCTGCGCTGCCACAGTCGCGGCAACAATGAGATGGGCGCGCCTTACTTTGTGGCATTGTCGGGGGAAGCTCAGGTACATTCTCCCCGTCACACGACGAATTTCCGCCCCCAACCATCTCGGCGACGGGCTGTGCAAGTTTAAGGAGATATGTGATGAAGAAGGCTCTTCTGGCGGCTGCCGCCATTGTCGCGCTGCCGGTAGCTGCGCAGGCGCAGGCTCCGCAGCCGGGCATCTACATTGGTGCCGAGGGCGGCATCAACTGGCTGACGAACTTCACGG
>JAGNNA010000213.1 GCA_017990895.1 Reyranella sp. | reverse complement strand
GATAGTTGCCGGGCGCGATGTTGGCAGGCTGCTCCTCGACGCGGGCCGACAATCCATCGAGCGGCGCCATGAACTGCATCGCCGCCTCGGCGAGCCCACGCGGCACCGACGAGTAACCATTTCCGTTGCCGTAGCCACCCCCTCCCATCGGCAGCGGCGTCGCAAAACCCGTATGGGGGCGAAACGCGCCAAGGGCCGCATCCGATACGGTCGTGCTGGCGCGATGACCGGCCGCAGAGAGGGCCGTGCGCAGTGCCCCCACGATCATGCCGCGCACGATGCCGGCGTCGCGGAAGCGGACCTCGGTCTTGGCCGGATGGACGTTGACGTCGACCATCTCGGTCGGCGCCTCGAGGAACAGCGCGACCATGGGATGGCGGTCGCGCGCCAGGAAATCCTGGTAGGCGCCGCGCACCGCGCCGGCCAGCAGCTTGTCGCGCACCGGCCGGCCGTTGACGAAGAGATACTGGTGCTGGCCGGTCGGCCGGTTGAGCGTCGGCAGGCCGGCGAAGCCGGTGAGGCGGAAGCCCTCGCGGTTGGCGTCGATCGCCACGGCATTGTCGGCGAACTCGCGGCCCATGATGGCGGCCAGCCGCTCCAGCCGCGCCGCGTCGCCGGACAGCAGAGACGGCTTGGCGGCCGCGAGGTCGATCAGCGCACGCTCCTCGCTCTCCAGCCGGAAGGCGACCTCGGGATGAGCCATGGCGAGCCGCCGCATCGCATCGGCGACATGGCCGGACTCGGTGCGCGGCTCCTTCAGGAACTTGAGCCGCGCCGGCGTCGCGAAGAACAGCTCGCGCACTTCCACGCGAGTCCCTGGCGGATGCGCGGCGGGCCGCGGCTCGCCCTTGGCGCCGCCGTCGATCTCGAGAGACCAGGCCGTGTCCGCCCCAGCGGGACGCGAGGTGATGGTGAAACGGCTGACCGAGGCGATCGATGGCAGCGCCTCGCCGCGAAAGCCGAGCGTGCGGATGTCGGTCAGGTCGTCGTCGGGCAGCTTGGAGGTGCAGTGGCGTTCGACCGCGAGCCGCAGCTCGTCGGGCGACATGCCGACGCCGTCGTCGACCACCGAGATGAAGGTGCGGCCGCCCTCCTTCAGGGTGACGGCGATGCGCCGCGCGCCGGCGTCGAGCGCATTCTCGACCAGCTCCTTGACGGCGCTGGCCGGTCGCTCGACCACCTCGCCGGCGGCGATGCGGTTGACGAGCGTCGAGGGCAGGCGACGAAGGGTTCTGAGGGCGCTCATGGCGCCATGAGTTTACGACTTACGCCTTGCGGAAAGATACTGGCGGGTCAGGATCTTGCCCTCTTCCACCGCCGGCTGGTCGAAGGCATCGACATCCAACAGGTGAGCGGCGAACATCGTCTCCAGCATGTAGTGCATCATCAGCGCGCCCATCACCCGTTCGTCGAGCGTGGAGATGCGCATGATGCGCGTAGGCCGGCCGTTCTTCGCGAGCGTCGCGGCGGTGGCATCGGCCTCGGCCAGCAGCAGGTCGCCCAGTGATTGATTCTCGAGATAGGCCAGCGCCTTGTCGCCGCCCAGCGCCTCGGATGCGATCTTCCTGCCGTTGCCCGCCGTATCGAGGATCAGCACCGTGAACATCTTGTCCGCCGGGCCGCCGAGATAGAGCTGGAGCTGGCTGTGTTGGTCGACGGTGCCCATGGCGCGCACCGGCGTCGTGCCGTTGCCGCCCTTGCCCAGGCTCTCGGCCCAGAGCTGGCGATACCAGAAGCCGAAATAGCCCAGCCGGTCGCAATAGGGCATCAGCACCGTGGTGCCGATGCCGCGTTCCCTGGCCAGCCCGACCGAGAGCGCCGCGCCGACGGCCGGGGCCAAATCGCCCGCGTCGCTCGCCTGCAGCACCGGATCGAGCACACTGGCCGCGCCCTCGCGCACCGCGCCGACATCGAGGCCGGCGATCATGGCCGGCAGCAGGCCGACCAGCGACAGGACCGAGAAGCGCCCACCCACCTTGGGATCGTGATCGAGGATCGGGCAGCCGATGCGCGCCGCAATGCGACCCAGCGCATTGTCGCTGGGCTCAGTGATCGCGATGACATGCTCGGCCAGCTTGTCCTTGCCGACCTTGGACTCGAATTCCGGCAGGAGGGTCAGGAACTGGGTCAGCGTCTCGGCCGTGGTGCCGGACTTGGAAATGACGATCAGGCCGGTGCGGGCGAGCGGCAGGCGCGCCGCGAGTTCGGTGAAGGTCGACGGATCGACGTTATCCATGAACCACAGTTTCGGGTGGCCTTGCAGAGGCCCGAATCCCTGGTCCTTGAGCGCGACCAGTGTCTGGCCACCGAGGCTCGAGCCGCCGGTGCCCAGCACGATCACGTGCTCGAACTTCGCGAAGCGCGCGGCGTGCGGCTTCAGGAGCGCGAGGTCGTCGCGCGTGCCGGGCAGGCTGAGCAGCGGCAAGGTGCCGTCGGCCTTCCACTGCCGGAACTTGTCGAGCGCCTTCGCAGCCTTTGCAAGTTCACGGTCGAGCACGGCGCGAGCCAGTCCCTGCTTGCCGACCTTGCTTTCGAGCGCGTCGTCGATCACGTGGCTGTAGAACATGGGGAAACGACTCTCCTCAGGGTTCCTGGGTGATGCCGACCGGCTTGCCGACCACCACGGTGGTCAGAGCCTCGTCGCGCAGGAGGCGCCGCGCGACCCTGAGAACGCCGTCCAGCTTGACCGCGGCGATCAGCGCCGCGCGGCGCGTCAGGTGATCGGGCGACAGTCCGTCGATCTGCATGGAATGCAGCAGTCCCGCGATCGAGCCCGACGAATCGAGCGAGAGCGCTAGCGCGCCCGTCAGATAGGTCTTCGCGTCGGTCAGCTCGGCCTCGGTAACGCCTTCGCTGCGCATCCGCCCCATTTCGGCCCGGATCACCTCGATGGCCTCCGCGATGCGTTCGTTGGCGCTGCCCGTCGACATCACCAGCAGTGCGGCGCGCTTGTAGGTGCGCAGGCCGCTCGACACGCTGTACGCGAGCCCGCGCTTCTCGCGCACCTCGTTGAACAGCCGCGACTGCTGTCCGCCGCCGCCCAGCACGTGGTTCATCACCAGCGCGGCATACCAATCGGGATCGTCGCGCTCGATGCCGGGAAGGGCCAACAGCGCCGAGCTTTGCGGCACCGGCCGTTCGACGACGACGACGCGTGGTTTGGTCGGCGGCACCCATTGCGGCGGCAGTACCGGCAGCGTGCCGGTCGGCAGGAGCCCGAAGGAACGGTCGAGCTGGCGCGCCAGCTCGGCCTCGTCGATATCGCCCACCGCCGCGACGACGAGGCCGTTGCGCAGCAGCAGCTCCGCCGCCCGCTTCTTCAGGAGGTCCGGCGTCGCAGCGGCGAGCCCCTCGGGCGTGCCGGCGGGGTCGGCGGCATAGGCATGGCCGGCAAACAGGGTCTCCATCAGCGTCCGGCCTGCCACCGAGCCGGGACGCTGAGCCGCCTGGTTGATGCTCGCAATGGTCTGCGCCCGGCGCTGGTTCACCATGTCGGTTGAGAAGCGCGGTTCGGTGAGCGCGAGGCGCAGCAGCTCGAAGCCCTCGTCGCGATTGGCCGACAGGACCCGCAGCGAACCGGTCAGCCGGTCGAGCGACGCGTTGAAGCCGAGCGATGCGGCGGCATCCTCCTGGCGCTGGCGAAAAGCCTGCGCATCGAGCGATCCCGCACCATCCGTCAGCAGACCCGCCATCAGGTCGGTGATGCCGGCCTGCCCGGCCGGATCGCCGGCGGTGCCGCCGGAGAACGAAAACGAGAGCGCCACCACGGGCGTGCTCTTGTCCTCGACCAGCCAGGCCTTGATGCCGAGAGGCGTCGTGATTTCCTTGATCTCGATCGCGCCGGCCACGGCAGGCAGCAGCATCAAGAGACCGGCCAGCGCGGCCGCAAGCGCGCGAAGCGGCTTCATCGGCCCCTCACCGCCGGGGTCAAAAGGGCAGTGACGGCGCCGTCGTCGCGCCAGACATGCCGGGCAGCCGCCAGCACCTCGTCGCGCGTGACGGCGGAAATGCGCTGCGGCCAGGCATCGACATCGGTCACGGTGCTGCCGGTGCTGAGAGCCGTGCCGTAGATGCGCGGTCCGCTGGCCAGCGAATCCTGCGAGTAGATCGCGGCGGCCAACAGCTGGTTCTGCGCGCGCTCGACCTCCTCGGCCGTGACGCCGCCCTCCAGCAGTTTCTTCATCTCGGCGGTCACCGCCTCCTCGACATCCTCGATGCTGCGTGACTTCGCGGGATGCACCCCGATGTCGAACGAGGTGAGGCCGAGGCTCGACGCCCCATAGGACGCCCAGGCCGAGAGGCCGATCTTGCGCTCTTCCACCAGAACCCGCGACAGGCGGCTGGTCTCGCTGCCGCCGAACAGCCGCGCCAGCACCTGCAGCGCGTAGGCATACTTCGTCTCGCCGACGCGATAGGACGGCGCCAGCCACAGCCGCGACCAGCGCGGCTCGGCGACACGCGCATCGGCGCGGATCACCTTCTGCGGCAGGTCGGATCCGCCCTGCGCCGGACGCAGGCGCGGCCCGATCTCGCGGCGGGCGATCGGTCCGTAGTAGCGATCGGTCAGCTCGCGTACACGGTCCGTCGTGGTATCGCCCGCCACGATCAGGATCGCGTTGTTGGGCGCGTAGTGTCGGCGATAGAAGCCCGCCAGGTCCTCGACGCCGAGCCCGCGGATGTCGTCGGCATAGCCGATGACCGGCATGGCATAGGGCTTGTGCAGCCCATAGAGCCGCTCGCGCACCGCCTCGTCGAGCAGCGACGCCGGCACGTTGTCGGTGCGCATGCGGCGTTCCTCGAGGATGACCTGCCGCTCGGGCACGATCTCGCGCTCGGTGATGTGCACGTTGGTCATGCGGTCGGCTTCCATGCGCATGACCAGTTCGAGCTGCTCCGCCGCGATGGTCTGGTGGTAGCCCGTCGAATCGAAGGTCGTATAGGCGTTGTCGCGACCGCCGTTGCGCGAGACGATTCGCGAGAACTCGCCGGCCGGCACCTGGTCGGTGCCCTTGAACATCATGTGTTCGAGAAAATGCGCGGCGCCGGTATGGCCGAACGTCTCATCGGCGCTGCCGACCTTGTAGACGACGACCTGGGTCACGATCGGTGCGCGCCGCGACGGCAGCACGATGACCTGCAGCCCGTTGGCAAGCGCGAAAGTCTCGGCGTTGCGTTTGCCGACGGCGAAAAGCTTCGCGAGCGCCGGGCTGGACGCAGAGAGGGCCGCGCCCGTGAGGAGGCCGCCGAGCAGGGCGCGGCGGCCGGTGAGCGGCATCGAACTCAGAAGATGCCTTCGAGCAGGCCGCGCTTGCGACGGGTGATGGTCGGCGTCGGCCCGGAAGCCGGCTGGCCGGAGGCCTGGGCGTCGCGAATTCGCTGCTGCTCCTGGACCGGATCGACCAGCACGCCGGACGGCCCTGAGTTCTGCCAGAAGATCAGGCTGTCGATGAAAGACTTGTCGCTCTCGGCCAAGGTCTTGGTGTCGGTATTGACCTGACCGCGGATGTTGGGGTCGATGCCGCCCTTGCCGGCGCGCGCGACCAGGGACTGTTCGGCGCTGCTGCCGGATCGAGCCGCATCGGGTCCGGCATTGACGCGGGCTTGGGTGCGGCCGGCCAATGCCGGCGACAGCGCCTCCTTGGCCTGGTCGGCGGGCGTGACTTCCTGCGGACGCGGCTCGCCCGGCCGCGGCGGCCGCAGCTCGGCATTGGGAGGCATGGTCAGCGGCGAATGCGAGACGATCTTGAACTCGTCGGGCGAAGACTTCTTGCCGCCGCCGATATTGTCGAAGGCGCCACAGCCGCCCAGCGCAAGCGTACCGCAGGCCACGAGAGCCAATGGAAGCGGGAAGAGAGTCGGTTTCATCGTCCGTCCTTGGTCTTGAATTTCTGTCTGCCGATCATGGCCGCTTCAGGGCGCCGATTTCTTTTCGCTTTGCAGCGAATCGATCAGCATGAGCCCCACGCCGACGACGATCGCCGCATCGGCGACATTGAATGCCGGCCAGTGCCACCGGCCAATGTGGAAATCGGCGAAATCTAACACCGCTCCCCAACGGGCGCGGTCGATAACATTGCCGATGGCTCCCCCCATGACAAGGCCGATGCCCCAACCTGTCAGGGGACGATCGGTTCGTCGCAGCCACAGGAAGAGCCCGATGCAGACGGCGATCGCGACGCCCGACAGCAGCCAGGGCGGCAGCGCCTGATCGCCGCCGAACAGACCGAAGCTGACGCCGCGGTTCCAGACGATGACCAGCCGGAAGAACCCGTCGATCACCGGCACGATGGCGCCGGCCTTGAGCAGGAATCCGAGCAGGAGCTGCTTGGACACCTGATCCGCCACCAGGGTGACGACGAGCAGGGCCATCGCCTGGCGGTCGATCGGCCTCATGCCGAAACGGCCTCCTCGCAGCGCCGGCAGATCAGCGGATGGGCCGGCGACTTGCCGACCTCCTCTAGGACCTGCCAGCAGCGCGCGCACTTCGTGCCCTCGGCCAGCGTCGGCATCACGGCGACGCCGGCCACGTCGGGCAGGGTGAAGGCGCCGGCCGGCGCCTCGCCCGCGATCAGCTCGCCGCCGGAGGTGATGCAGATGTCCCGCAGATCGAGCCCCTCGAACGCTTTCACGTAGTCGGGTGCGGCATGGACGGTCGGGGCGGCCTGCAGGCTCGACCCGATGCGCTTCTCGGCGCGCTCGAGTTCGAGGGCGCCGGTCACGACGCGACGCAACGCGCGCACGGTCTTCCACTTCTCGCCCAGCGCGGCATCGAGCCAGGCCGACGGGATAGTGGGATAGAGGCGCAGGTGGACGCTTTCGGCCTTGCCGTCGGGCATGTCGCCGGGCCGCGCCAGCCAGGCCTCTTCCGCCGTGAAGCAGGTGATCGGCGCCAGCCAGGCCGTCAGGAACGAGAAGACCTCGGCCATGACGGTGCGGGCCGCGCGGCGTCGCAGCGTGCCCGCCGAGTCGCAGTAGATCGAGTCCTTCCGGATATCGAAGTAGAAGGCCGAGAGGTCGACGGCGCAGAAATTGTGCAGCTCCGTCGCGATTGTATGGAAGTCGTAGTCGTCGACCGCGCGGCGCAGGACCGCGTCCAGCTCGGCCAGGCGATGCAGCACCCAGCGCTCCAGCTCGGGCATGTCGGAATGGGCCACCGTCTCGTCCGACGAATAACCGTCGAGGCTGCCCAGCAGGTAGCGCAGCGTGTTGCGCAGGCGGCGATAGGCTTCAGCCTGGTGCTTCAGTATCTCCGGACCGATGCGCTGGTCCTCGGTGTAGTCGGTGCCGACCACCCAGAGACGCAGGATGTCGGCGCCGTACTGGTCGCAGACCGACTGGGGTGCCGTGATGTTGCCCAGCGACTTCGACATCTTGCGGCCCTGCTCGTCGAGCGTGAAGCCATGCGTCAGCACGCCGTCGTAAGGGGCGCGGCCGCGCGTGCCGCAGCTCTCGAGCAGTGAGGAATGGAACCAGCCGCGATGCTGGTCGGAGCCTTCGAGGTAGAGGTCGGCCGGCCACTTGAGCTGGTCGTTGCCCTCCAGCGTGAAGGCATGCGTGCAACCCGAGTCGAACCAGACGTCGAGGATGTCCGTCACCTGCTCGAAGTCGGCGGCATCGTACTTGTTGCCGAGGAAGCGCTCCGGCGGGCTCTCGAACCAGGCATCGGCGCCCTCGGCGCGGAACGCCTCGACGATGCGGCCCATCACCTCGGCGTCACGCAGCGGCTCGCCGGTCTTCTTGTCGACGAACACCGCGATCGGCACGCCCCAGGCGCGCTGGCGCGAAACGTTCCAGTCGGGACGCGTCTCGATCATCGAGCGCAGACGGTTGTAGCCGGCGCGCGGCACGAAGCGCGTCGCATCGATCGCCGCCAGCGCCTTCTCGCGCAAGGTGCCGCCGATCTCGGGGATCGGCTTGTCCATGGCGATGAACCATTGCGGCGCGTTGCGGAAAATGACCGGCGCCTTGGAACGCCAGGAATGCGGATAGGAGTGGGTGATGCGGCCCGAGGCCAGCAGCTTGCCCGCCTCGTCGAGCAGCGCGATGGCGGTGCGGTTGGCATCGCCCTTCTTGCCTTCCGGCGTATAGACGCGCTTGCCGGCGAACAGCGGCACATGCGGATAGTAGGCCCCGTCCTCGGCGACCGTGTCCGGTACTTCCACACCGTTGGCGGTGCCCAGCTCATAGTCGTCGGCGCCGTGGCCCGGCGCGATGTGCACGAAGCCCGTGCCGGCATCGGCGGTCACGAAGTCGCCCGGCAGCAGGCGCACGTCGAACTCGAAGCCCTGTCCACGGAACGGATGGGCGGCGATAAGGCCTTCGAGATCCTCGGCTGCGATCTCCGCCACGATCTTCGGCGTGAACTTCGTTTCCTCGGCGACCGCATCGACCAGATCGCGTGCCAGGACCAGCCTCTCGCCGATCTTGGCCTTGCTGCCCTCGGCTGCGGCCACGACTTCTACCAACGCGTAGGCGATGTCCTTGCCGTAGGCCAGCGCTCGATTGCCCGGCATGGTCCAGGGCGTGGTCGTCCAGATCACGATGGCGGCGCCGTCGAGCTTGCCGCCCTTCGACTTCACGATCGGGAAGCGGACGTGGATCGTGTCCGACGCATGGT